>JANMCI010000330.1:0-9590 GCA_031361245.1 Rhodobacterales bacterium | reverse complement strand
TGTTCTGGCTTTGAAATGAGAACGAGTCCTGACCCTAGCATGCTCGAAATTCCCTTCATCCAAGTACCATGACCCCTCCTCTTCACCATGGGACAAAACAGAGTAAACATAGTGGACATCTACGTCGGGCGGAACTTCAATTGCAAAAAACCTCTCCGGACTTTTGCTGCTCTCGTACCTGCAACCAAGCGATTCCAGGTTCAGCCAAATTCTATCAAATTCGGCACGGCGACTCCCATCCCTTAACATAATTCGGTAGTTCGAGTGCCCGCCCTTTAATACTACCCGGCAAAACAGGACTTCATCTTGTGACCCCAACTCCGCTTCAACTAAGTCTGCAAAGCTTATGCCATATGCATAGAATGGATTATTCTCTATGCGAAAGTATCCGTGTTCAACCTCAGTGGCCCACAGTTTTTCCCCCGTCATGCCATGCCAGTCATTGGAATCAAGGCGAACAAGAATCTTTATCATGCCAGTTGTCATTCGTAGTTGTCACATTCCGTAAGAAAGTGTGGCTGTTTCTTGAACAGTTCGGGTTTTTGAACATGCCAATCTTTCATGACTGCATGGGCGTTCGGCTGCTCAAAGCTGACTGAGGTAGTTGGGTGTTGTAGAGGAGGACGCAGCGTCGGAGGGTTGCTTCGAGGTCTTCGCCACTGATGAACTGGCGGCTTTGCAGCACCTGTTCGATGCGGTCGTTGAAACGTTCGACAATGCCGTTGGTCTGGGGGTGACGCACGGTGAGCATGGTCGAATCATACCGGGGCGACGTGGAAATGGAAGCCGTTCGAACGTCTGCAATGAGCCCTTGAACCTGCACTTTGGGCGGACTTGGTGCACAGTAAGGGAACGTCCGCAACGGGCTCGGACCGACTGTTGCCGCACAAGCTTAGCCAGCCAAGACCAAGCCATTCTATCGGCGGAGAACACGACCCGCTTTGGCGGCGACAGGTCACGGGCAGTCGATCCCCTCCGCCGAGGACCCGGCCGCCGCCGGAATTCCACACATCGTTCCGAGGAAGTCAGCCGCCTTGCATATAGGGCAGCAGAACGACTTCGCTGTCAGGTCTTATCGGGGCGAACCACGCCTCCTTGTAGACCAGACCATCGATGGCCACCGACACGCCGCGGTCGATCTGGGGCTTCATGCCGGGATACTGCTCGACCAGACGGTCGAGCAGTTCCTTGAAGGTCTGCGCCTCGACTTTGACCTTGGCCTTGCCGTCGGCATGGGCGCGGATCGAGCCGAAGAGGGTCACCTGAACCATTGTCAGCCTTTGGACAGAACCGCGAAATGGCCGGTTTGAGCCCCGGAGTTGACCTTCACGGTTTCTTTCTTCGCCCGCAATCAAGGCGCTTGCGCCGCCGGGCAGCGCCTGACCGCCCCCTCGGGCAGGCGCTTTTGCAGCGTCCCGCCTAGAACTTCTGTGGGATGGGATGTGCCATAAAGCGCCCGGAACAGCCGTTGCAGCGCCTACCCCTCGGGCCAGCGCTGCCCTGTGTTGCGCCGTCCTCTTTGAGCCCAAAGCGGGCGCATGAGAAGCCCGCTTTGCCCTTGCAGCTTATGGGTCACGCGGCTTTGGTCAGCCGTTCAAGGATCTCCAGCATGCCCGGCGACAGGTCGGTATGATGGTGCGCCAGTTTCCACGCCCCGCCCTGCCGCTGATAGACATTGGTCACACGATGCTCGATCCTGGCTTCATGGCCGGCGATGTTCAGCGTTCCGATTTCCACACCGGTTTCAACGGCCATATCCGATCCGGCGTTGATCGACTGATCCTCCAGCCGGATGTCACCGCCGCCGGCAATTTCGGCCACCTTGCTGAAGGAAGCCAGGACGGCATCAGACCCCATGTCGCGCCCGCCGATGGGATGCTGTGCCGTGACACCGCCGCCCTTGACCCAGGCGTCCTGCATCGCGGTAGCATCGCCGTTGGCCATGCGGTTGAGGGCATCATAGAATACAGCGGAGGCGCGGCGAACTTCATCCAGATTGGTCATGGTTTGGCTCCTTTGTGTTGGTGGCAAGCCGGGGGTGTGCCCGGCCCCTGCCGAACGCCGTTTGCCAAAATGCCCGTGAGTTGGTTCAGGCCGCGTGCTCTTTCGTCCCGGATTTCACCGAAGAGAAGAAATCGGCCCGCGCATTGGTCTTTGGGAAAGGCGCATTCGGTACCGCGACGCCAAGAAAGCGGCAGAGCGGCTCCCATCCGTCGCGGGCGCTGAACACCAGAGCCTTTCCCTGAGCCTCCAGATCCCGCGCGGCCGCTTCGTTGGCACGGTAGGCCTTCAGAATGCCCTCCCTGTCCGTGCGGCCGCCCAAGGCCTTGCCGATGATGACCTTCTCAATCATCGCAAACCAGGGAACCGCGTTTTTCGGCCATGCCTCTTTCTCGAGGATCAGCGGCAGGATTGTCTGGGAAAAGCTGCCGTACCAATCCTCGGCATCACGATGCGAAAGGATGACCTTCGCGTCCGGCATGGCACCAAGCACGTCCTGCCAGTAGGCCGAAACCGGGAAATCCACAGCCGAGCGAAAGCCCGCGAAGATCGCATCATAATCGGGGCGCCCTGCGGCCACTTCGGACCAGGCTTCGACCTGCCTGGGGTCATCGATGACCTTGGACATGTGGTGACATGGGCCGAAGCCCAGGTGCTCCAACGCTGCCTTCAGGGAATAGGTCCCCGTTCGACCGAACCCGGCGCCGATGAATTCAAGTGCCATTGCGCTTCATCTCCTCTATGAATCAGATCAATCAATGTTGCTTGATCTGCGTCTGTTGAGGGTATGATGGAGAGTTTTCCGCACAAAAGTCGAACGAAACGATTTCATAGACCATGAACGAAATCGATTTGACCCGCGTTGATCTTAATTTGCTGGTCGTATTCGAGTCCCTGATGGAGACCCGCAGCGTCACATTGACGGCAGACAGGATCGGCCGCACGCAGTCGGCGGTCAGCCACTCGCTTGCAAGGCTAAGAGAGCAGCTCGACGATCCAGTGCTGGTCCGGGTCGGCGGGAAAATGCACCCCAGCCCGTTCGCCGAGGCCATCATCGAAGATGTCCGGCCAATTCTGCGCAGCATCCGCCGCGTGATCGCGCCGCGGAACCTGTTTGACCCGGGCCAAAGCGACCGGGTGTTTCGCATCGCCATGCCGACACTTACCAAAGTCATTGCAGAGGTGTCAGCACGGGTCGAAGCCGAAGCGCCCAAGGCAAAGATCGAGTGGCTGCCAGCGCATCACGATGTTTATCCCGCCCTCAGCGAAGGGATGATCGACCTCGCCCATCTGGGGGGCGAGCCGCGATTGCCGGATGGCCTGGATCATCAGATCATGGAGCCGTTTTCCTGGGTTACATTCGCCCGGCGCGATCACCCGGCAAGCAGGAACTGGGGGATCGACGCCTGGCGCAAGTACCCCCATGTCATGGTCAATGTCACAAGGTCGCAGCAGAACCCCTTCCCGGTTACGCCCTCCGCCGATGCCGGGGCGCGGCGGGTCAGCGCGATGATCGGGGACTCGGCCGGTATCGCCTCGCTTCTTGCGAGTTCAGATTTTCTGGCCACATTCCCGGCTGTTCTGCTCGCCTGGGATATGGACGTCCACGGCCTGATCGCGATGCAACCACCCGTCGAGCTGGGGTCGGTTCTTGTTCGCTTCTTCTGGAGTTCACGCCTGGCCAACGACGCCGGTGGCATCTGGATCAGATCGATCGTGATCGAGTCCTACCGACGCCTGCAGGCCGAAGCAGAGGCGAAACTCGCCGCGCCAAAGCTTGTCCAGCCGTCCAGACAACCGGCTTGATTGGAACATGGCTTGCTGGGCCGCCATTTCCGCCCCAACCGCGGCTCCTCGGTCTTTGCCCGCATCGGGGAAGAGGTACTGGGTGCCATGGATGCACCGGACCAGTTCCAGCCCGGCTATGAATGCTGGACCCTGCGGCGCGAGGCCTGGTTGCCGGAGTTTCCGGGGATGGTGCGGTATGTGCAGGACAGGCAAGAGGCGGTCTGACCCAAGGCGCAGGCGTCCGGCCATGGTCCGGACAGAACCGCGAAACGGCCGGTTTGAGCCCCGGAGTTGACCTTCACGGTTTCTTTCGTTGCCCGCAATCAAGGCGCTTGCGCCGCCGGGCAGCGAGTGTCCACATCAGGCCGGGTCTTGTCGGATGGGCAATTTGCCCATCCTTCCTAGCCGCCCTGCATATAGGGCAAAAGCACGACTTCGGAGTCGGGTTTTATCGGGGCGAACCACGCCTCTTTGTAGACCAGCCCGTCGATGGCCACCGAGACGCCGCGGTCGATCTGGGGTTTCATGCCGGGATACTGCTCGACCAGACGGTCGAGCAGTTCCCTGAAGGTGGTCGCCTCGACCTCGACCTTGGCCCTGCCGTCAGCATGGGCGCGGATCGAGCCGAAGAGGGTCACCTGAACCATTGTCAGCCTTTGGACAGGGCCGCGAGGATGCGGGGCGGTGACATGGGCAGGCTTGACAGGCGAAGCCCGATGGCGCGGGACATCGCATTGGACACGGCGGCGAGGGGCGGCACGATGGGGGTCTCGCCGACGCCGCGGACGCCGTAGGGGTGGCCGGGGTTGGGGATCTCGAGGATCACGGTGCCGATCTTGGGCAGGTCGGAGGCCACGGGAATCCGGTAGTCAAGGAAGCCCGCGTTTTGCAGGCGGCCGTCCTTGCCGTAGATGTATTCCTCGTTCAGCGCCCAGCCGATGCCTTGCACGGCGCCGCCTTGCATCTGGCCCTCGACATAGTCGGGGTGCACGGCCTTTCCGGCATCCTGGAACACGGTATAGCGCAGGACGGTGGTGTGGCCGGTCTCGGGATCGACCTCGACATCGCAGAGGTGGACGCCGAAGCTGACCCCTGCCCCGTCGGCGGTGAACTCGTGGTGGCCCGCCAGCGGCCCGCCGGTCTGGTGCGACGAGGCGGCGATCTCGGCCAGGGTCATCGGCGGGAATTTCCCGGCGTTAGGGCCGGCGGGGACGGCGGCGCCGTCTTTCCACTCGACCGCATCGTCGTCGATGCCCCACATCCGCGCGGCACGGACGCACATCTTGCCGATGACATCGCGGGCGGCGTGGATGGTGGCAAGGCCGACGGAAAAGGTCACGCGGCTGCCATCGGTGATGTCGTTGTGACCGAGCGAGGCGGTGTCGGCCACGATGGTGCGGACCTTGTCATAGGTGATGCCAAGCTCTTCGGCCGCCATCAGGCTGATCGAGGCGCGGCTGCCTCCGATGTCGGGGTTGCCTTCGGTCACCGAGACGGTGCCGTCGGTGTTGACCATGAGCGACACCGAGGTATTGCCACCGAAGTTGAACCAGAAGCCCGCCGACAGGCCCCTGCCCTGATTTTTGCCAAGCGGGGCCTTGTAATGGGCGTGCTTTTTGGCGGCTTCGAGCGTCGCCACAAGGCCGATATCGTCGAAGGTCGGGCCATAGGAGGACAGGGTGCCCTTCTTGGCGGCGTTCTTGAGCCGCACGTCGAGCGGGTCGAGGTTCAGCTTCTGACACAGCTCGTCAATGACACTTTCGACGGCATAGATCGCCTGTGGTGCGCCGGGGGCGCGGTAGGCGGCCTCTTTCGGGCGGTTGGTCAGCACGTTCCAGCCAAGGGTCCGCACGGCGGCCAGATCATAGGCGGCAAAGGCCGAGGAGGCGCCCATTTCGACGGTGCCGGTGGGAAAGGCCCCGCCGGAATAGCGAAGAATGGCCTCGCCCGCGGTGATGCGGCCGTCTTTCTTCATGCCGATGCGGACATCCATCGAGGTGGTGACCGTCGGTCCGGTGGCCTTGAACACCTCATCGCGGGTCATAACGATCTTGACCGGGCGACCGGACTTTTTCGACAGGGCCAGGGCGACGGGTTCGATGAACACCGCCGTCTTGCCGCCAAAGCCGCCGCCGATCTCAGAGGCGGTGACCTTGATCTGGCTGGCCTCCATCCCCATCAGGGCCGCACAGACCGAGCGGACGTTGTAATGGCCTTGGGTGCAGCAAAAGACATCGGCCTTGCCGTCCGTGGTCATCGACACGAGGCAGGCGTGGGGTTCGATATAGCCCTGATGCGTCGCGGCGGTGGTGAAGCTGCGCGAGACGACGAGGTCGGCCTGTCTGAAGCCGCTATCCAGATCGCCATGGCCGAATTCGCATTGGTTGGTTACATTGTCCGACATGCCGGCGGGCACGGTTTCCAATGAGCGGCCCGCCTGCACGATGGGGGCGCCGGGCGCCATCGCTTCGTCCACATCAGTGACATGGGGCAGCTGTTTGTAGGTCACCTTGATCAGTTTCAACGCGGCGCGGGCGACATCGGCGGAAACGGCGGCGATGGCGGCGACGGCGTGGCCGTCATAAAGCGCCTTGCCGGCCGCCAGCACGTTTTCCTGAATGTCGCGCATGAAGTCGTTGTCTTGGGCGACCAGATCCTTGCCGGTCACGACGGCCTTGACGCCGGCCAGCGCCTCGGCTGCCGAGGTGTCGATCGAGACGATCTCGGCATGGGCGTGGGGGGAGCGCAGGATGCGGCCTACCAGCATGCCGGGGGCGGTCATGTCAGCGCCATACATGGCGCGGCCGGTGACCTTGTCCACTCCGTCGGGGCGGGCTGGGCGGGTGCCGACTTGTTTGAAAATGCGCTTGGAAGTTCCGGTGTCCATCATGCAGTCCTCATCTTGGCGGCGGCGTCCTGAACGGCGGCGATGATCTTGTCATAGCCGGTGCAGCGGCAAAGATTGCCGGCAAGCCAGTAGCGCAGCTCGGTGTCGGTCGGGTCGGGGTTGCGGTCCAGAAGGGCCTTGGCGGCCACAAGGATGCCCGGGGTGCAGATGCCGCATTGCAGGGCGGCGTGGTCGATGAAGGCCTGCTGCAGCGGGTGCAGGGTGTCGCCGGTGGACATGCCCTCGATGGTGGTGATCTCGGCGCCGTTCACTTCGGCCCCCAGAACGAGGCAGGAACAGACCATGCGGCCGTTCAGCGTGACGGTGCAGGCACCGCAGTCGCCGGTGCCGCAGCCCTCTTTCGCGCCGGTCAGGCCAAGGCGGTTGCGCAGGACATCCAGCAGCGGCTCATCGGGGGCGCAGACGAATTCGACGGCGTCGCCGTTGATGGTGGTGGCGACCTGAATCGTTTTCATTTCTTTCCTCCGGCACGTTCATAGGCAATCACGGCAGCGCGGCGGGCGAGGACGCCCACGACCTTGACACGGAATTCGATCGTGCCGCGCTTGTCGTCAATCGGTTTGGCGGCGGCAGAGGCCGCCTTTTCCAGTGCGGCTTGCGCCGCATCGTCCAGTTTCGTGCCGATGATGGCGCGGGCTGCCGCCTCGACCAGCAGGACGGTCGGGGCCACGGCCCCCAGCGCCACACGGGCGGCGGTGATGGTGCCCGAAGCATCGAGCGTCAGGCTGACCCCGGCGGAGGCGACTGCGATGTCCATCTCGGTCCGCGGAATGAAGCGCAGATAGGCGTCAGACGACCGCGGGGCGCGGGCGGGCAGCAGGAGCGAGGTGATGATCTCGCCCTTGGCCAGCGAGGTCTTGCCGGGGCTGACGGGGATCTGTTCGACGGGCACGTCGCGGCTACCCGAGGGGCCTTCGATCCGGACGGTGGCACCGGCGGCGATCAGCGCGGGAACGGCGTCGGCGGCGGGGGAGCCGTTGCAGAGGTTGCCCACCATCGAGCAGCGGCCCTGAACCTGTTTGGAGCCGATCAGCTGGGCCGCCTCGGTTACGCCGGGATACATCGCACAAAGCGCGGCATGGTCGCCAAGCTCGGCCCCCGACACCGCGGCACCGACGCGAAAGCCGCCAGCCTCGGCGGTGATGGCGCGGACACCGGCGATGGCCTTGATGTCCACGATCAGCGCGGGTTCGATCATCCCGGCTTTCAGTTGCACCAGAACATCGGTGCCCCCGGCCAGAACGCGGGTCACGCCGCTTTCCGCCGCCAGCAGCTTTGCGGCCTCGGAGGCCGTCTTTGGCTGTGCATATTGCATGCCTTCTCCTTCCTTGAACATTGCTGCGGGCGCGGCCCGGTCAGGGCGGCCCGTCTTGATCGTCTGGTCAGAAGGTAGAGCAGGTTGCGCCAAGGGTCCATCCCGTGCAAGCGACCATCAGGGGTCGGATTCGGCCCATGGTGCCAAGTTTCGGCGGGCTGTCGCCCTGCCCCGCAGCATGACCGCACAAAGAGGCTTGATTCCGTCGAAACACTTAGCCAATACTCTAAGCAATGGCGCTGTGAGGCTGAACCGTGTCGGGATGGAGGACACCATAGCACAGTCATCCTATCGTTGGGTCGTTGTGGCGGCGGGTGGCCTGATGGGCTGTGTCGCGATGGGGTCGCTGTTCGCGCTGCCGGTGCTGCTGACACCGATGGTAGAAGCGTCGGGCTGGTCGCGGACCGGCATTTCGGCGGCGATGACGATTGCGTTTCTGGCGATGTCGGTCACGTCGATGATGTGGGGCGCGCTGTCGGACCGGTTTGGCGCGCGGCCCGTGGTGATGGCGGGTGCCGCGCTGTTCGCGGCCAGCATGTGGCTGGCGGGACATGCGACGAGCCTGTTGCAATTCCAGCTGGTGTTCGGGATTCTGGCCGGCGGGTCGGTCGCGGCCTTTTTCGCGCCGATGATGGCCACGGTCATGGGCTGGTTCACCACACAGCGCGGGCTGGCGGTGTCGCTTGTCTCGGCGGGGATGGGGCTGGCGCCGGTCACGATGTCGCCTTTGGCGGCAAGGCTGGCGGAAAGTTACGACTGGCGGATGGTGCTGACGGTGATGTCGGGCCTGTTGGCGGTTGTGACGATTCCGACGGCGCTGTTGTTGCGCCGCCCGCCGGTGCAGGACCCGCCGGAGGGGCCGGCGATGGATGCGCCGCCCTCGGACATGACGGTGCGGGATGCGGTGCGCTCACCCCAGTTCGCCGTGCTGGTGATGACAAACTTCTTTTGTTGCGCCACCCATTCCGGCCCGATCTTTCACACGGTCAGCTATGCCGAGATCTGCGGGATCGCGGCGCTGGCGGCCGTGTCGATCTATTCGGTCGAGGGCATCGCGGGCATGGGCGGGCGGATCGGCTTTGGCGTGCTGGGCGACCGGTTCGGGGCCAAGCGGGTGCTGGTGGCGGGGCTTTTGGCGCAGGCGTTCGGGGCGCTGGGCTATTATTTCGCCCGCGATCTGGGGACGTTCTATGCCGTCGCGGCGCTGTTCGGCTTCATCTATGCCGGGGTGATGCCGCTTTACGCCGTGCTGGCGCGCGAAAACTTCCCGATGACGATGATGGGTGCGATCATCGGCGGAACCGCAATGGCGGGCAGTCTGGGCATGGCGACGGGGCCGGTGCTGGGCGGCTGGATATTCGACACCACGGGCGGTTATGGCGCGATGTACATCACCTGCTTTGCGCTGGGTCTGTGCGCCTTTCTGGTCGCCATGACCTTCCGCCCGTTCCCGCGCGGGTCGGTCATGGCCGGGGCCACGGCCTGAGGGATCAGGCGGCGCGGCCGTAAAAGCCGATCTGCTCCTCACGGGTGAAGCGCACGCCGGGGCGTTCGTAATAGGAGAACACCGAGATATAG
>JANMCI010000239.1:0-7392 GCA_031361245.1 Rhodobacterales bacterium | reverse complement strand
GATCGACGACGCCCAGCGCATCCTCGCCGAAGCCACCGCCCCCCTGACCGTGCAGCGCCCGCACGAGGGCTGGTCCGAACAGATCCCCGCTGACTGGATCACCGCTTGCGAGACGGTTCTGGCCAAGCTTTCCGCCCACGGGCTGTCCAAGGTCAAGGGCATCGGCCTGTCGGGCCACATGCACGGCGCCACGCTGATCGACGCGGCCGATCAGACCTTACGCCCCTGCATCCTGTGGAACGACACCCGCAGCTTTGCCGAAGCCGCCGCCCTTGACGCCAACCCGCTCTTCCGCCCGCTGACCGGCAATATCGTGTTCCCGGGCTTTACCGCCCCGAAACTCGACTGGGTCCGCATCCATGAACCCGCGATCTGGGCCCGCGTCGCCAAGGTATTGCTGCCAAAGGATTATCTGCGCCTTTGGCTGACCGGAGAGCATGTGGCCGAGATGTCGGATGCGGCGGGCACGGCGTGGCTTGATACCGGCAAGCGCGACTGGTCGGATGATCTTCTGCAGGCGACCGGCCTGACCCGCGCCCAGATGCCCCGGCTCGTCGAAGGGTCCGAGCCGTCCGGCACCCTGCGGGCCGACCTCGCCGCCCGGTGGGGTCTGCCCAAGGGCGTTGTGGTGGCGGGTGGTGCCGGTGACAATGCCGCCGCAGGCATCGGCGTCGGCGTGGTTCGCGCGGGGCAGGCCTTTGTCAGCCTTGGCACCTCTGGCGTCCTTTTCGCGGCCAATGACGGCTATCAGCCCGACCCCGGCACCGCCGTTCACACCTTTTGCCACGCCCTGCCCGGCACCTGGCACCAGATGGGCGTGATCCTTGCCGCGACCGATGCGCTGAACTGGTATTCCACCCTGACCGGCCAATCCGCCGCCACCCTGACGGGCGAACTTGGCCCCCTGCAGGCCCCCGGCAAAACCCTGTTCCTGCCCTATCTTGGCGGCGAGCGCACACCGCTGAACGATGCCGCCATCCGCGGCGCCTTCCTTGGACTTGAACACACCACCGACCGCGCAGCCGGCACCCGCGCCGTGCTGGAAGGCGTCACCTTCGCATTTCGCGACAGCCGCGACGCGCTTGCGGCGACCGGCACAAGTCTGAATGAGGTCCTCGCCGTCGGCGGCGGCTCCAAATCCGATTATTGGCTGCAGGCCATCGCCACCGCGCTCGATGTCCCGCTTCTGCTTCCCGCCGCCGGGGATTTCGGCGGCGCTTACGGCGCCGCCCGTCTTGCCATCATGGCTGTCACCGGAGCGGGCGCCGAGATTGCCACCATGCCCCCAGTCGCCCGCACCATCGCCCCGGTTGCGGCGCTCAAATCCGCCTTCGACGACGGCCATGCCCGTTACGTCGCCGCCCGCAACGCCCTGCAATCCCTGTCCCATTGAGGCCCCCATGACCGACTTTTTCAAAGGCATTCCCGCCGTCAAATACGAAGGCCCGTCCTCCACCAACGAATTCGCCTTCCGCCACTACAACCCCGATGAGGTCGTGATGGGCAAGCGGATGGAGGATCATCTGCGCTTTGCCGTGGCCTATTGGCACAGCTTTGCCTGGCCCGGCGGCGACCCGTTCGGCGGCCAGACCTTTGAACGCCCGTGGTTCGGCGAGACGATGGCACTGGCCAAGCTCAAGGCCGATGTCGCGTTCGAGATGTTCGACATCCTCGGCGCGCCCTTTTACTGCTTCCACGATGCCGATGTCCGCCCCGAAGGCGCGACCTTCGCGGAAAGCAAGAAGAACCTCGATGAAATCGTTGATTACCTTGGACAAAAGCAGGCGACCCACAAGACCAAACTGCTGTGGGGCACCGCCAACATGTTCAGCCACCGCCGCTGGATGAGCGGTGCCGCGACCAACCCCGATCCCGATGTCTATGCCTATGCTGCCGCGACCGTTAAGGCCAACATGGACGCCACCCACAAGCTTGGCGGGGCCAACTATGTGCTTTGGGGCGGGCGCGAGGGCTATGAGACGCTGCTGAATACCGATCTCAAGGCCGAGCGTGACCATGCCGGCCGCTTCCTGCAACAGGTGGTCGAGTACAAGCACAAGATCGGCTTCAAGGGCACCATCCTGATCGAACCCAAGCCGCAAGAGCCGTCCAAGCACCAGTATGACTATGACGTGGCGACGGTTTACGGCTTTCTCGTCCAGTTCGGGCTGGAGAAAGAGGTCAAGTGCAACATCGAAACCGGCCACGCCTTCCTTGCGGGTCACAGCTTTGAACATGAGCTGGCGATGGCGGCGTCGCTCGGCATCCTCGGCTCGATCGACATGAACCGCAATGACCTGCAATCGGGCTGGGACACCGACCAGTTTCCCAACAACGTGCCCGACACGGCGCTGGCCTTCTACGAGGTTCTGCGTGCGGGCGGTCTGCACACCGGCGGCACCAATTTCGACGCCAAGGTGCGCCGCCAGTCGCTCGATCCGGCCGATCTGATCCTGTCCCATGTTGGCGGCATGGATGTCTGCGCCCGCGCCCTGAAAGCCGCCGCTGCCCTTCTGGCCGATGGCAGCCTCGAGGCGGCCCGGACCGAGCGTTACGCAGGCTGGAACCGCCCCGACGCCAAGGCGCTGCTGACAGGCTCGCTTGAGGATGCCGCCGCCGTGGTCACCGCCAAGGGCCTGAACCCCGCGCCGCGCTCGGGTCGTCAGGAACGCCTTGAAAACCTGTGGAACCGCTTTGTCTGATCACCTCTGGCGCCCTCTTCCCAAAGGGAGGGGGCGCCCGGACACCCGCCGCGGTCAGACCAGCTCGACCCGGTAGCTTTCGATGACCGTGTTGGCCAGAAGCTTGTCGCACATGCCCTTGACCGCAACCTCGGCGGCGTCGCGGTCCGTCTCGGCCAGATCCAGCTCGATCACCTTGCCCTGACGAACCCCGTTGACCCCGCCAAACCCCAGCGTGCCCAAGGCGTGGCGCACGGCCTCGCCCTGAACATCCAGCACCCCGGCTTTCAGCATCACGGTCACACGGGCTTTCATCGACGTCTCCTAGTTGATCAGCGTGGGCTTGGGCGCATGGGTGACGTTCGAGGGCAAGACCCCGAGCCGTCGCGCCAGTTCGGTATAGACATCGGCCAGCGGCCCCGGTTCGGCCACCGCCGTCCCCTCAGGCCCCGAGCGCATGTCCCACAGGCGGCACGAATCCGGGCTGATCTCGTCCACGACGATCAACCGGGTAAAGTCGCCTTCCCAGATCCGGCCCACTTCAAGCCGGAAATCGGCCAGACGGATGCCGACGCCCAGCATGACGCCGGACAGAAAGTCATTGACCCTGAGCGCCAGCGCCACGATGTCGTCCACATCCTGCTGGCTGGCCCAGCCAAAGGCAAAGATATGCTCTTCGCTGACCATGGGCGAATTCAGCCGCGGTTCCTTGTAATAGTATTCGACGATCGGGCGCGGCAGCGGCGTGCCTTCGGGAATGCCAAGGCGCGTCGACAACTCACCGGCGGCAAAATTCCGCACCACCACTTCCAGCGGGATGATCTCGGCCTCGCGCACCAACTGCTCGCGCATGTTGATTCGGCGGATGAAATGCGTCGGCACCCCGATCATGTTCAACCCGGTCATGAAGAATTCCGAGAGCCGGTTGTTCAGCACACCCTTGCCTTCGGCGGCGGCAGGCACCGCCAGCGGGGCAGAGGGCATCGGTGCGCCTTCGTCCTTGAAATACTGTACCAAAGTTCCGGGTTCGGGGCCTTCGTACAGAATTTTGGCCTTGCCTTCGTAGACCTTCTTGCGCCGTGCCATACTCACTCCAAAACCCCAAAGGCGGGTGACAAGCACCCACCCGGTTCCTGGATGCCCTATAGGCCAAAGCCCCCTCTGTCGCAAGGCCGCCTCAATGCCGTGCAGGCCGCCTCTTGCGGTGCAGCCCCGGCGCGGGCATATGGGTAGGTAACCACACTCACGAGCCGAGGGCCCTTCCATGAACACCTTTGATGACCGCGAAACCGCCTTTGAATCCAAATTCGCCCACGACGCCGACATGCAGTTCCGCGCCGAAGCGCGCCGCAACAAGCTTCTGGGCCTCTGGGCTGCCGAGCTTCTGGGCAAAAGCGGCGATGACGCCGCCGAATATGCCATGACCGTCGTCAATGCCGATTTCGAAGAGGCCGGGATCGAGGATGTCGTCCGCAAGGTAGCCGCTGACCTCGGCGCCAAATCCAACGCCGCTCAGATCCGCGAAAAGATGGCCGAGCTTCTGAAGGTCGCCAAGACCCAACTGAT
This sequence comes from Rhodobacterales bacterium, assembly GCA_031361245.1. GTDB lineage: Bacteria > Pseudomonadota > Alphaproteobacteria > Rhodobacterales > Rhodobacteraceae > Stagnihabitans. The sequence goes on along the minus strand of JANMCI010000239.1, from coordinate 3,145 downwards.
GAACGAATTCTAAGGAGCCCCCATGGCCCAGGACGCCCTTTCCCGACTCCTGTCGTCGCGTGACTGGCTGATGGCCGATGGCGCCACCGGCACCAACCTGTTCAACATGGGACTGGAGGCCGGTGAGCCGCCCGAGTTCTGGAACACCGACCGCCCCGACAACATCCGCACCCTCTATCGCTCGGCGGTCGAGGCGGGGTCCGACATCTTCCTGACCAACTCCTTTGGCGGCAACGCCGCAAGGCTCAAGCTGCACTCGGCTCAGGGCCGGGTGCGCGAACTGAACCGCGTCGCGGCCGCCCTTGGCCGCGAAATCGCCGATGCGGCTGGTCGTCCGGTCGTGGTCGCAGGCTCCGTCGGCCCCACAGGAGAGATCTTTGTGCCCATGGGTACGCTGACCCATGATCTGGCCGTGGAAATCTTTCACGAGCAGGCCGAAGGGCTCAAGGAAGGCGGCGCGGACGTCCTGTGGGTCGAAACCATGTCGGCTTTTGAGGAGTACGCCGCCGCCGCCGAAGCGGCCGCCCTCGCCGGAATGCCATGGTGCGGCACGATGAGTTTCGACACCGCCGGTCGCACCATGATGGGCATCACCTCGGCCTCACTTGCCGCGATGGTCGAAACATTGCCCAATCCGCCGCTTGCCTTCGGGGCGAATTGCGGCGTCGGCGCCTCTGATCTGATGCGGACCGTCCTCGGCTTCGAGACGGCCGGAACCAACCGCCCGCTCATCGCCAAGGGCAATGCCGGCATCCCGAAGTATCATGAGGGCCACATCCATTATGACGGAACGCCCGACCTGATGGCCGAATATGCCGTGCTGGCGCGCGATGCCGGGGTCCGGATCATCGGCGGCTGCTGCGGCACGATGCCCGAGCATCTGAAGGCCATGCGACACGCACTGGAAACCCGCCCGCGCGGCGCACGCCCGACGGTCGAGGATATTCAGGCGGCACTGGGCGCGTTTTCGTCGGCCTCAGACGGCACCGGCGATACATCCGGCGACCCCAAGCGCGAGCGGCGCGGTCGCCGCGGCTGATCTGCGCCGCCGGTGCCAGAAGATTTTTCGTACGAAAAATCTTTGCCCGCCCGCCGCCGTGGCCGGGCGAAAGCCCGGAGAAAAATGCTTAAGATCAGGTTAATGAGATCGCGTAACATGTTGTAAAACAACACTAAAACACGATGTCGTCAAAAGCGACATCGTGTCAGAACAGGCTCAACTGATCGCCTTTCCTGACCGGCGGGCGAAAAAGATCCGTTCTCAGCGGTGGCAAGACCGCATCCAGCCCCAGTCGCGCAACCGCCACCTTGAACCGACGCGCCATCAGGTCAGCCCAAAGCCCCTCCCCCCGAAACCGCTTGCCCCACTGGGCATCGTAGTCCTTGCCGCCATGCAACTCGCGAACCCGCGCCATGACCTTTGCGGCCCTGTCGGGGTAATGTGTGGCCAGCCAGTCTTGAAACAGCTGCGACACCTCCAGCGGCAGGCGCAGCGAGATAAAGCTCGCCGCCTGCGCGCCGGCCCCCTTGCCGGCCTCCAGAATGGCTTCAAGTTCGGGATCGCTCAGGCCCGGAATGATCGGCGCCGCCATGATCCGCACGCTGATCCCCGCGTCGCTCAAGCGCCGGATCACCTCCAGCCGCCGCTTCGGGCTGGGGGCGCGCGGCTCCATCTTGCGGGCGAGCTCAGGGTCCAGCGTTGTGATCGACACCCCGACCCTGACCAGCCCCTGCGCCGCAAGCGGCGTCAGGATGTCCAGATCCCGCTCGATCAGGGTCCCCTTGGTGGTGATCGCGACCGGATGCCGGAACGCCGCCAGAACCTGCAAAACTTCTCGCATCACGCCATATTCGGCCTCGCAGGGCTGGTAGGGGTCGGTATTGGTCCCCAGCGCAATCGTGGCAACCTTGTAGACCTTGGAGCGCAGCTCCCGCTCCAGCACGCCGCCAATTCCCGGCCTCGCGATCAGCCTTGTCTCGAAATCCAGTCCCGGCGACAGGTTCAGATAGGCGTGTGTGGGTCGGGCAAAGCAGTAGATGCAGCCGTGCTCGCAGCCCCGATAGGGGTTGATCGAGCGGTCAAACGGCAGGTCGGGCGAGCGGTTGTAGGTGATCGCCGAGCGCGGGCGCTCGATCCGCACTTCCGTGCGCACCAACCGTGCGTCCTCGGGGATTTCCCAGCCGTCATCAAAAGCGACGCGGTTGCTGCCCTCGAACCGCCCCGCATCATTGCTGCCCGCGCCCCGCGCCCGCAGCCGCTGACCCGGCAAGATGCTGTTGTCTTTGCTTAGCATCAGCAGAGACTAGAACATTTGCGGAACATCGCCAAGCCGCCATGACGCGGAAGGCGCGAAGAATGAGCCCGGCCCCAGCTTTGTCGCAGCCCGCACCGAGGGCAGACATGGCATCCTGCGGACGATTGGCCGCCAATGGGTCAAAGAACCGGCATTTCCGGCTTGTGTCTGCCCCCCTTGTCGGCTTTCATCCGGTTCATGTCGTTATTCGAAAAGTGCGTCAGGGCCTTTGGCTTCATTGACGGCTAACCTGCTGAAGGAGCGCCCAAATGGCCGACGATGAAATCATCCTCTCCGAACTTTCCGATGACGAGCTGGTCCTGCAAATGCATGACGACCTGTACGACGGTCTGAGGGAAGAGATCGAAGAGGCCGTGAACATCTTGATCGCCCGCGGCTGGGCCCCCTATGACGCGCTGACCAAGGCGCTGGTCGCGGGCATGACCATCGTCGGCGCTGACTTCCGGGATGGTATCCTGTTTGTCCCCGAAGTGCTGTTGGCCGCCAACGCGATGAAGGGTGGCATGGCCATTCTGAAGCCGCTGCTCATCGCCACTGGGGCGCCGCGCATGGGCAAGATGGTTATCGGAACGGTCAAGGGCGACATCCATGACATCGGCAAGAACCTTGTCGGCATGATGATGGAAGGCGCCGGGTTCGAGGTGAAGGATCTGGGGATAAACAACTCGGTTGAGAAGTATCTGGCCGCGCTGGAGTCTGAACAGCCTCAACAATGAGGATCTGGTGCTTCAGGTCCATGACGATCTCTATGATGGCCTCAAGGAAGAGGTTGAAGCCGCCGTGCACATTTTGCTGGGCCGCGGCTGGGCCCCTTACAAGGTTCTGACCGA
>JANMCI010000226.1:0-23423 GCA_031361245.1 Rhodobacterales bacterium | reverse complement strand
AGTGTGCCGCAACTGATCTGTGACCAGATCACAGATCAATTTTACAAACAGACTACAGTCTCCTCAGCGCCCCGAAAACCGGGGCCGGGCAAAGGAGATAGTCATGCTCAAGACAAATGAAGGCACCGTCGACCGAGTACTGCGCGTTGTCATCGGGGTGGCGCTGCTGGTGTGGTTCTTTTACGACAGCAGCACGGGTGCTCTGCACTATGCCAAGCTTCTCGGCCTGGTGCCGCTGTTGACCGGGCTGGTCGGCACCTGCCCGATCTATTCTCTGCTGGGCGTTTCGACCTGCCCGATGAAAAGCGCCTGAGGCGAGAGGTGGGGTAAAACCCCACCCTACTCGGCAGCGTGACGCCTGGGGTGAAGCATGGTCTTGAGGTAGCGGCCCGTGTGGCTGCCCTCGACTTTGGCGATGGTTTCGGGCGTGCCAGTGGCAAGGATGAGACCACCGCCATCGCCACCCTCTGGCCCGATGTCGATGATCCAGTCGGCGGTCTTGATCACGTCGAGATTATGCTCGATGACCACGACCGTATTGCCCTGATCGACGAGGGAGTGCAGCACTTCCAGGAGTTTACGGACATCCTCGAAATGGAGGCCGGTTGTCGGTTCGTCAAGAATATAGAGGGTTCGACCGGTGGCGCGGCGGCTAAGCTCCTTGCTGAGTTTGACCCGCTGCGCCTCTCCGCCGGAAAGGGTGGTGGCCTGCTGGCCGACCTTGATATAGCCAAGGCCCACTTCACACAGCGCGTCCATCTTTTCGCGGATGCCCGGCACGGCCTGAAAGAAGTCGCGGGCATCTTCGCAGGTCATATCAAGAACGTCGGCTATGCTCTTGTTTTTGAACTTTACTTCCAGAGTCTCACGGTTGTACCGGTGGCCTTTGCAGGTCTCGCAGGTGACATAGACATCGGGCAGAAAGTGCATCTCGATCTTGATGACGCCGTCGCCCTGACAGGCCTCGCAGCGCCCGCCCTTGACGTTGAAACTGAAACGGCCGGGACCGTAACCGCGCGCCTTGGCTTCGGGCAGGCCGGAGAACCAGTCCCGGATCGGCGTGAAGGCCCCGGTGTAGGTGGCGGGGTTGGAACGCGGGGTGCGGCCGATGGCGCGCTGGTCGATGTCGATGACCTTGTCGAGATGCTCAAAGCCGCGGATCGTCTCGCAGGGGGCGGGCGTCTCGTGCGCGCCATTCAGGCGGCCTGCGGCGGTCTTGTACAGGGTTTCGATGGTCAGGGTCGATTTGCCGCCGCCGGACACGCCGGTCACGCAGACGAATTTGCCCAAGGGGAACTCGGCGGTCACGTTCTTGAGGTTGTTGCCGGTGGCGCCGACCACTGTCAGTTTCTTGCCGTTGCCCGAGCGGCGAATCTTCGGCACAGCAATCTCGCGCGCGCCCGACAGATATTGACCGGTCAGACTGGCCGGGTCGGCTGCGATCTGGGCCGGCGTGCCGCGGGAGACGACTTGCCCGCCATGGACCCCGGCACCCGGCCCCATGTCGAACACATAGTCGGCCTCGCGGATGGCATCCTCGTCATGTTCCACCACCAGAACAGTGTTGCCGGCATCGCGCAGGTTCTTGAGTGTGGTCAGCAGGCGGTCATTGTCACGTTGGTGAAGGCCGATGGAGGGCTCGTCCAGCACATAAAGCACACCGGTCAGTCCAGAACCGATCTGGCTTGCGAGCCTGATGCGCTGTGATTCGCCGCCTGACAGGGTTCCGGCATTGCGGCTCATCGTCAGGTAATTAAGTCCGACATTGACAAGGAATCCAAGGCGTTCGCGGATTTCCTTGAGGATAGCGCGGGCGATCTCGTTCTGCTGGCCGGTCAGGGTATCAGGGACGGTGGCGATCCAGTCGTGCGCCTCCTGGATCGACATCTTGACGACCTGGCCGACATGCAGGGTCGCGATCTTGACCGCCAGAGCCTCGGGGCGCAGGCGGTAGCCGCCGCAGGTGCCACAGGGGCGGTTGTTCTGGAATCGCTCCATCTCTTCGCGCGACCACGCCGAATCGGTCTCGCGATAGCGGCGTTCAAGGTTCGGGATCACCCCCTCGAACACCCGCTTGACCTGATAGACCCGCCCACCCTCGTCATAGCGGAACTCGATCTCCTCGCCGCCGGACCCGCGCAGGAAGACCTCCTTGACGTTTTCGGGCAGATCCTTCCATTTCTTTTTCTTGTCAAAGCCATAGTGGGCCGCCATGGCGTCGATGGTCTGCAGGAAATAGGGCGATTTCGACTTGGCCCAGGGTGCAATCGCGCCTTGCACCAGCGTCAGGCCCTGATCCGGTACGATCAGACGTTCATCGAAGAAAAGCTCCATCCCAAGCCCGTCACAGACCGGGCAGGCGCCGAATGGGGCGTTGAAGGAAAAAAGGCGTGGCTCGATCTCGGCGATGGTGAAGCCGGAGACCGGACAGGCAAATTTCTCGGAATAGGTGATGCGTTGGCCTTCACCCTCGGTCGGGGCCAGCTCGACGACGGCGATGCCGTCAGCAAGGTTCAGTGCAGTGCGAAAGCTGTCCGCAAGTCGGGTTTCCAGCCCCTCCTTGACCACGATCCGATCCACCACGACATCGATGTCGTGGCGAAGTTTCTTGTCCAGCGTCGGCGGGTCATCCAGATCATGGAAGGTGCCGTCAACCTTGACCCGCTGAAAGCCCTGCTTGCGCAAGTCAAGGAATTCCTTGCGATATTCGCCCTTACGGTCGCGAATCATCGGGGCCAGCAAATAGGCGCGTGTTCCCTCCGCCATCGCCATCACGGCATCGACCATGTCCTGCACCTGCATGGCGGTGATCGGCAGGCCAGTGGTCGGGCTGAACGGAGTGCCTACCCTCGCGAACAGAAGACGCATGTAGTCATAGATCTCGGTCACCGTACCGACGGTCGAGCGCGGGTTCTTCGATGTGGTCTTTTGTTCAATCGAAATGGCCGGGCTGAGACCCGAAATGTGATCGACATCCGGCTTGCCCATCATGTCCAGAAACTGCCGGGCATATGCCGACAGGCTTTCGACATAGCGACGCTGCCCCTCGGCATAGATGGTGTCAAAGGCCAGCGAAGACTTTCCCGAACCGGACAGCCCGGTGATCACCACGAGCTGGTCGCGCGGAATGTCCACGTTCACGTTCTTCAGATTGTGCTCGCGCGCGCCGCGCACCTCGATGAATTTGTGTTCCGCCATGACCCACCTCGCTGCCGTGGAACAGATAAGACGGAATCACTCGGTTTCCAACCGCAAAATGTGAACGAAAAGTGAACTTGTAGAAGCGATTGACGAATCTTTGTGGGCGACCTTTACACATTCTATTTTAGGAATATATACTGGGCATCAGTCTGAAAGGTTCCATGATGTTCAATTTTCTTCGTCCTGCTGCGAAAACCCCCGGAATGACGGCTGCCGAAGCCGTCGCAAAGATCAAATCGGGTGAGGTCACCGTGATTGATGTCCGCGAAGCGTCCGAAATCGCCGCATCGGGAAAAGCCAAGGGAGCGCTGCATATCCCGCTGTCACTGGTGCCGCTCAAGGCGGACCCCAAGGCACCGGACCGGGCCGCAGGGCTCGACCTTGCCAGGCCGGTAGCGGTCTATTGCGCTTCGGGCATGCGGTCGGGATCGGCGGTGCAGGTGCTGAAGCGATTGGGTTATGACGCTCACAACATCGGCACGATTCGCGATTGGGCAAACGCTGGCGGAGCGATCGGTCGATGAAAACGGCGCAACTGCTGGAGTGGCCCCGGCAACCCAAGGCCGGCGAACGATACCGCAAAGAATGCCGAATAGAGCGTCATCGCCGCGCCCGCCAGCGCACGCCCGCTCGATTGCACGCAGCGGCAGCATCAGGGTGGAAACGGCGCGCCTCGACCGCGAAAATCATGGCCCCGGTCAGCAGGGCCGCTTCCGGTACCCGCCGATACGCACAGACCCGCCAAGGTCGCGAATACCGACCCGACGAACCCCGACCGTCGAAATGGGCAGCCCGATCATCGGCCCCGGCTGGCCCGGATATGCAGACGCTACCCGGTCAAAAAGGACCGCGAAAGTGTCGAATTGCGCCGCTGCCCCCAGGCAGACCAGCCAAATGCCCCGCACAGTGAGGGTCGCGCGCATCCCGCCTCATTCATCTGTTCCGAAGTACAGCTTTCGGGAGGGAGGCCCTGCCCCGGTCCTGTCAGATGTGCAATGCGCGCCCGTAGGCATCCAGCACGGACTCGTGCATCATCTCTGACAGGGTTGGATGCGGGAAGACCGTGTTCATCAGATCCTCTTCTGTCGTCTCCAGCGACTGTCCGATGACATATCCCTGAATCAGTTCGGTCACTTCAGCGCCGATCATATGGGCGCCCAGCAGCTCGCCAGTCTTGGCGTCGAAGACCGTCTTGATCAAACCCTCTGCCTCACCCAAGGCAATCGCCTTGCCGTTGCCGATAAAGGGGAAGCGGCCGACCTTCACGTCAAATCCCGCCTCCTTGGCCTTGGCTTCAGTCATGCCAACCGAGGCAACCTGAGGGTGACAATAGGTGCAGCCGGCGATCGAGCCGGGCTTGATGGGATGGGGATGGCCGCCCGCAATGAGCTCTGCGACCATGACACCTTCGTGGCTGGCCTTGTGAGCCAGCCATGGGGCCCCGGCGATATCGCCGATGGCGTAAAGCCCGTCAATTCCGGTGCGGCAAAACTCATCGGTCACGACATGGGTGCGGTCGATCTTGACGCCCAGCGCCTCCAGCCCCAGCCCTTCGACATTGCCGACGATGCCGACGGCAGAGATGACGGTATCAAACTCTTGCGTGACCGTTCCGGAAGCACTTTCCAGATGCGCCACGACCTTGCCGGGTGAGCGATCCAGTTTCTTGACCGTGGTCTTTTCCAGAATCTTCATGCCCTGCTTGACGAAGGCCTTTTTGGCAAAGGCGCTGATGTCGGCGTCCTCTACCGGCAGCACGCGGTCCATCACCTCGACCACCGTGGTTTCCGCGCCCAAAGTGTTGAAGAAACTGGCAAACTCAATACCGATGGCGCCCGATCCGATGACCAGCAGCTTCTTCGGCATCCGTTTGGGCTGCAGAGCGTGGCGATAAGTCCAGACCAGATCACCGTCCGCCTCAAGCCCCGGCAGCTCGCGCGCCCGCGCCCCGGTGGCCACAATGATCGATTTGGCGGCCAGCTCCTCGTCGCCCTTGTCCGTCTTGACCGAGACCACACCCTTCTTGGGTAGCGTCGCCACCCCCATGAAGACCGTGACCTTGTTCTTCTTCATCAGATGCCCGATGCCACCCGACAGTTGCCTGGAAACCCCACGCGACCTTGCCACAACGGCTGGCAGATCAAAGCTGATCCCCGTCGCCGCCAACCCGAACTCTTTGGCACGGTGCATCAAATGGAACACCTCTGCCGACCGCAAGAGCGCCTTGGTCGGGATGCAGCCCCAGTTCAGGCAAATGCCGCCCAGAAGTTCCCGCTCGACAATCGCGACCTTCAACCCCAGTTGAGCCGCACGAATGGCTGCAACATAGCCGCCGGGGCCGGCGCCGATCACAATCACGTCAAAGTTTTGGGCAGCCATCTTTCCCTCCCTTGAAAAAGTAGTTTGCCATTAAACTACTTCGCTGGCCCGAGCAACATGAGGGGCGCCGTGGCTCTATGCGCCCGCTGCATGGCTGGATTTCAGCGCCTCAACCATGGCGGCATAGCCCCCGTCGCGCATGAAGCTTTCCTCGTCCGCGGTGCTTTCCCGACCCAACGCGGCGTTGCGATAAGGAAAACGGCCGAACCGCTTGATAATCTCCTGATGGGCGCGGGCATGAAGGACCATCTCCGGGTCGCTCAACCGTTCGCTCATCAGACGCACCGATTGCGTCTGATCCGAAAGCTTCTCCGAATGCTCGAACGGCAAATAAAAGAACATCCGCTCCGGCTCGGGTGCGGCCATGTCCCACCCCTCGTTCAGTGCCTTTCGGGCAGCGGACAAAGCGCGTACGTCAGTTGCGAACGCAAGGGCCGAGCCGCGGTGAATGTTTCGCGGCATCTGATCGCAGACGACCAGATAGGCCAGCGTGCCTGTTGCCCCCTCGACCCAGTGTTCCAGTCCGTCATCGTGGGCGGCCTGCCAGACCTCAAGAAAGCGGTCGCGGATCTGGGCGTCCAACGCCGCTCCGCCCGCGAACCAGCCATCCGGACCAACCTCGCCCAGCCAATAGTTCAGAATTTGAACGGGATCAGACATTGGCGCCTCCTGCTGCAAGCGTGGCAGGTTCGCGCCGCGCTCGCAACTGCTTTGGCGGGGTCAGCGCCGCGGTTCTTCCTGCAAAACCGCCCCGACGGCCAGGGATGAGGCCGTGGGCGACAGGCCGGTATACCCTCCCAAATGGACCGGACTTGCGCGGCGGGTCATGCGGTAAGCGGCATAGCCCGACAACACGGCAAAGAAGCCACCGATGATGAGAAAATAGCCCTTCGGCCCGATCTGGCTCATCAACCAACCGGCAAGAAGCGGGCCGAAAATTGCACCGAACCCGTTCAGAAAGATCAATCCGGCCGAGGCGCCGGGCATCTGTTCCTTGCTGAGGTAGTCATTGGTCAAGGCAATCAGCAGGGAATAGAGCGGATTGATGATCCCGCCCAAGAGCCCCGCGACCAACACCTCGAACACAAAGGGCAAAGGCAAGGCCGCCGAAATCATCATCAGCACCGCGCCCGCAAAGGACATCCACAGGATCAACGCCCGGCGATCGATCCGGTCCGACACCCATCCCACCGGATATTGCAGGATCAGCCCGCCCACATACATCGCCGCGACAAACACCGCGATCTGTCCAATCGTCATTGCCGACATGGCACCGTAAACCGAGGCCATCCCGAACATCGCCGAAAACACCCCGCCCGTCAGCAACATGCCCGCACAGCCAAGCGGTGAAGCGTCATACAATTGCAGAAAGCTCATGGGTTTGATCGTGTCGAAGGTTGGTGCCGGTACATCGGCCAGCAGAATCGGCATGAAGGCCAGCGACACCAGCACCGAGGGGATGATGAAAAGCCCGAAGCCGCTGGGATCCCCCATCGCAAGCAACCCTTGCGACGCGATGATCCCAAGCATCTGGACGATCATATAGGCTGACAGGGTCTGTCCGCGCGTCTCATTGCTGGCGGTGTTGTTCAGCCAGCTTTCTGCCGTGACATAGATCCCGGAAAAACAGAACCCGATCACCACACGCATCGCTGACCACGACATCCAGTCCAAGAGCAGCGGGTATAGGACCAGCACGGCCGAAATCATCGAGCCGAGCGCCGAGAAAACCCTGACGTGACCGACCCGGCGGATCATCTCTGGCGCAAGGCGGGAGCCGCCGAGAAATCCTACAAAATAGGCCGACATCACGATCGACAGCTGAAAGGTCGAGAACCCTTCAAGCGCGCCGCGTATCCCAAGGAGCGAGCCCTGAACCCCGTTGCCCACCATCAGAAGCATGACGCCCAGCAGCAGCGGCCACGATTGCAGCAAAACCCGGATCACAGCCTCAACTCCCGACCAAAAGAACTCATGACACTCTTCCCTCGTATCTGATTATGCCAAAGGCGAACGGGGGGGGAGCGACGGACTTATGTCTGGGGCACCAACAAAGAGGCGTCACCATAGGAAAAGAACCGATAACCTTCCGTCACCGCATGATCATAGATGCGCTTGACCCTCTCTGCCCCCATCAAAGCCGACACAAGCATCAGCAAAGTCGACTTTGGCAGGTGGAAATTCGTCATCAGTGCGTCCGTAACCCGGAACCGGTAGCCCGGATAGATGAAGATATCGGTGGTGCCGACAAATGCCTCGACACGGCCCGAGGCGGCTGCGGTTTCGATCAGCCGAAGCGCGGTTGTGCCGACTGGGATGACGCGTCCGCCTGCCGCCCGGGTTGCGTTGATCTCGGCGGCGGCGCGGGCCGTCACCTCGCCCCATTCGGCGTGCATGCGGTGGGTCGTCACATCCTCGACCTTGACGGGCAGGAAAGTGCCGGCGCCGACATGCAGGGTAACCTCGCTGAAGGTGACACCCTTGGCCGCAAGTGCTGCCAGAAGGTCAGAGTCAAAGTGTAACGAAGCGGTAGGGGCGGCCACAGCGCCGGCCGACTTGGCGAAAACGGTCTGGTAGTCCACCCGGTCCTGTGCATCGGCAGGCCGTTTGGCGGCGATATAAGGCGGCAGCGGCATGGCACCGGCGTCATTGAGCGCGTTATCGAAGTCCGCGCCGGTCAGGTTAAAGCGCAACGTCAGATCGGTCTCGCTTTTGGCAGTCACCACTGCCGAAAGCTGATCGGAAAACGTGATCAGCTCGCCGTCGCGCACCTTGCGCAGCGGTTTGGCCAAAGCGCGCCAGCCTTCTGGCTGCGGCTCAAGCAGCGTGATTTCCACTTTGGCGACAGCTTCGCCGCGGGCGCGATGACCGAAGAGCCGCGCCGGAATGACCTTTGTGTTGTTCAGGATCAGCCGATCGCCGGGCCGAAAGACATCCACCAGATCGCGCACATGAAGGTTGCGGATCGTGTCGCCTTCGGCCAGCAGCAGCCGCGCTGCCGTCCGTGGCCGCGCAGGCCGGGTCGCAATCAGCGCCTCGGGCAGTTCAAAATCGAAATCACTCAGCTTCATCCGCCCCCCTTCAACGTTGGTGCAGGCGCGCGGAAAAGGTCGCGGAACATGCCGGGGGTCAGGATCGACAGCGGGTTGACCTTGACCTCCGGCTCACTGGCAGTGCCGCGCAACCGATAGGCAAAGCCGAACAGACCCTCGCCCTTGCGAGTCAGGATCGCCCCGATGCCGTTCAGCAGATAGATCGGCGAGACCACACCGGTCATATCCAGCCGCGAGGTGTCGGAATAATAGATCCCCGACATCGAAACCCCCATCGAAGCGCCGACCGCAGATCCCTTGCGCACCTCGATCGCATTGGGTGTCAACAGGAATTCGGCTTGCGCAGTGTTGAAGACGATGCCGTCACCGTTCAGTTGATCAAGAAGTCCCACGATGGAAATGGCGCTGAGCAGGTCCGCGATGGCCGAGCCGTACTTGACCCGAAGGTTGCTGATTTTCGCTGAGCCGTTGTACTGGCCGGACGTCGTGGTTGGGATCAGCGTCATGTCCAGCGCCCCGCCATGGGCTGAAGAGAACATCTCCGCTGATCGCATCGCGTCCCCGGCATCGTTGGACTGAACTCGAACGGCTGTGCCGTTCTTGCTCGGCGCCACCGAACCGGTCACCGGTGTCTGGCCATTTATCCGCCCGCTGAAGTCGCCATTGAACCCCCCTTTGAGGGAGAACTCGCCACTGAAGCCGTTCAACCTGATGCCGTCGGTGATGCGCAGCGCATCAAGGGCCACACTGATCGGGCTGCCTTCGGCCGATCCCGACGAGCCTCGGTTCTCGGGGAATTTGCGGATGTCGATGGTTCCCGAGGTGACAGCCAGCCCGACCGGTCGTGCGCCGCGCCCTGTGATCTCGACCGCCCCGTCCAGCCAGCCGCCCAGCTTGACTTTGGAAAAGCTTGCGATGCCCAGCTCGCCCGATCCTTTCAGACTTACCCGTCCGGCAGCACTCAAGCCCGCGCCCTCAACCTTGAGCGACGTCACCTCGGGCACGGCGCCCAGCGTCACCTCGGCCTCCAGCCGCCCCGTCGTGTTCGCCGGTTTGCGCCAGCCAAGTTCCGGAAGGGCCAGCACGATCCCTTTGAGGTCCGAGGTCAGTCGCAACTCTCCGGCCGCATCCCGAGGCAGCGTGATTGCGACCAGCCCTGGCCCTTCTCCCGAAACCATGGACTTCGGAAGACCCAACCCGAATTCCTCGACCGCCGCCTGCGACAATGTCACGGCGCCCTCGATCCGGGACGGTTGCGGGGTAAGCCCGAAATCCTGCCGGAATGTGACGTCGAAAGGGACCTTGCCGATCAGTCCCGGTCCGTCGATGCTCATGCCGTTCTGATCGGCCAAAACCGTCAACACCGGCGCCGTGATCCGCCGCCCCTTGACCAACTGGTCAGAAACAAAGTTCTCGACCTGGCCCTTGACCGCATATTTCACATCGCCAAACCCGATTTTCGGCACCAAAGGCAGCGAAATGCTGGCATCAACCAAGGCTTGCCCGTCGCCAAGCGTCACGGGTTGGCGAGCCTTTTCCAGATAGTGGAATGGCGGTTGATCCAGAAGTGACAGCATTGCCGTCAATGGCGCCGACGCCAGAAGATGGACATCCGCAATGGCCGGCACGACTGTAATGTCGCGTACCGCAAAGACCGAACCGGACACATCGACCGCACCACCCAAAGGCGGGGTCACGATGCCCTTGCTCAACATCAGCGTATAAGTCTTGCCCACAATCGTGGCGTACCCGTCCGCTCCCGTGATCGGCGGCATCTTTTTCATGAAGCGCAGGTCCGCTTCGGCAAAGGACCACCCCAGCGCCACCTGCGGTGTGGCACCCGGCGCGATCCGCAACGCCGCTCTCACATTGCGCATCTCGGCGTTGCGCACGTTGGTTTCCACCCACCAACGCGTGTTGGGAACCAATCTTTTTGGCCAGAGCGCCAGAAGACCGTCCAGCGACACCTTGTTCAGCGACACATCCAAAGCCGAGCGCCAGCCGCCTTTTTCGACGCTGATCCGACCGCTGACTGCCAGCGTCTGATCGCCCTGGCTCATCGTGACCTGGCCGAGATCGACCTGAAAAGGGGACAAGCGCAGGCGCAGATCAATGGCCCCTTGGGTGAATTCGACCGGCTTTTCGAACAGGCCTGCCGGGTCAACCTTCAACTCGGAAATCTCTATCTGACCCAGAAAGGCGGCGGGCTGGCGCCCCGACAGCGCGCCGGTGATCGGCTGACCGGCCTCGTCTACCATATAGGCGCGACCCGAGGCGTTCAGGCGCAGCGTCTCGCTTTCCACCGTGACACCGGTCAGCAAGACGCGCCCAGCAAGCGGATCATAGCCAAGTCCGATGCTGGCATGGTCAAAGGTGACGGGCGTCGCGGCTTCGGAAGGTTTCAGCGCCCCGGCCCCGATGTCCAACCGCCCTGTAAGCTCTTGGATGCCGCTCGTGTCGATCGTCGCGGCAATCTGCCCGGAGATCGGCGCTTCCAGAATGCCAAGCCAGCCAAGCAAGGCAGTCTGTGCGGCAAGGTCCTTGGCTGCAACCTCATCAACCTGCGCCGTGACCCGGGCCAAACCTGCTCCCTTGTCGGACACGACAGTCAGAACCGCACGCGATGGGGCCGAGCCTCCGGCAACCAGCGACATGCCAAGCTCTGCCGCCAGGGCGTCTTCACGGTTCTCGATGGACAACCGCCCGTCGCCCACCTCCCACGTCCGCCCGGTGCTCAAATCGGTCAGGCTCAACGAGAGGGCCTCTAGGTCGATATTGGTCAGATTGATCAGCGCGGGTTGCGCAAAAGCGGCATCGGCCGCATCGAACATGGCGGCCAGACTGTCGATCTTGGGACCTTCACCGGTCCCAAGATTGAGGTCGAAATGCCCATCGCGGTCTCGTCGAACTGCCAGCCTTGCCCCGACGATCCGCACACTCTTGGCGCGGAAAGCGCCCTGCAGGACACCCTTGGGGTCCAGTGTCAGATGCGCCTCGGGCAGTGACAGGAGGGTCTGGCCGTCAGTCTTGAGCAGCCGTACATCGTCCAGCACCAGATGCGGCACCCAGTCGTCGCTGATCAGAATCTCGATCCCGCCGACCGACAATGCCCCGTCGGGCAGCACCTCGCTCAAGGCCGTGTTCAAACGCTGCTCGACTTCGGCCACAGCCCAGACCGGCAGGCCTACGGACTTTCCGACCATGGCATAGGCTGTCAACGCGAGCCCGAAAATCACCATCAGAAGAAATAGCCGGCCGCCAAGCCCGGTCTTCTGCCTTCTGCGTCGTCGCGGGCGAGGCGGCTGCTGGTCATCCGGTCCGGCCCTGTGGTCCAGATCGGTCCGGTCGGCTTCGGTCAGGACAAACCGGGTCGTGCCGGGAACGGACCGGACAGAGGGGGTCGTCCCGCCGCCTGTCTCAGCCCCTGCCATTGCCACCCTTTCGCCTGTTCATCGCTCTGGTCTTCCGTTGCCTTTATCTTTGAACAAAGGCAACTAGATCGCAAAGCATAGCAAAACAAAAAGCGAGGAGCCGCCCATGATCTCTGAAGGCCAATCTGCGCCAGATTTCACCCTGCCACGCGACGGAGGCAGCAGCGTTACGCTGTCTGATCTGCGCCCTGCCTCAGTGCTGGTCGTCACCTATGGCGGCGACGGCACGCCGACCTGCACTAACGAAGTGATGGAATTCAATGGCTTGCATGACGATTTTCGGACCTTGGGAGTCACGGTTCTGGGCCTGTCCAAAGACAGCGTCAAATCCCACGACAAGTTCCGCGCCAAAATGAGCATCCAGCTGCCGCTGCTGTCCGATCACGGCGGCCACATGATGGAGGATTGGGGTGCCTTTGGGGAGAAACTGTTTTTTGGAAAGATGGTGCAAGGTGTCTTGCGCCAGACCTTCCTGATCGACGGCATGGGGACGCTCGAAAAGATCTGGAAAGTGGACCGGGTGAAAGGACATGCCGCCGATGTGCTGGCCTATCTCAGGGCACGACCATGACTTCTCTGGCTCAAATGGCGGTTGAGGTGCTGACCACGGCAGACGGCCGCGCCAAGACGGCGCTCGGGCGCGCCCACGCCTCCGCATGGCGCGCATCCCGCGACGCGGGCAAGCCCTTGCCCATCGGCGAGGCAACGCCCCCGGCCCAGCCAGCCCGACCTGACAGACCCGAACTGCTGCCGCCTCGCGATGTACCGCGCCGGAGGCCCGGTTCGCCCACGGGTCGCGTAGCCCTTCTGCACGCCGTCGCCCATATCGAACTGAATGCGGTTGATTTGCATTGGGACATCATCGCCCGCTTCACCGACCACCCGATGCCGCTTGGGTTTTACGACGACTGGGTGCAGGCAGCCGATGACGAAGCCAAGCATTTCAATCTGTTGTCAGATTGCCTTGAGGCCTTGGGCAGTCACTACGGCGCCATGCCTGCGCACGCCTTCATGTGGCAAGCGGCCGACGATACCGCCCGAGACCTTCTGGGCCGTCTCGCGGTGGTGCCAATGGTTCTGGAAGCGCGGGGGTTGGACGTCACGCCCGGCATGCTCGAACTTTTCCGTGTAGCTGGGGAAGCGCAGGCTGTGGCTGCCCTTGAGACCATCTACCGCGAGGAAGTGGCCCATGTCGCTTATGGGTCCAAATGGTTCAATTGGCTTTGCGGCAGCACCGGCGATGATCCCAAGGAGGTCTTTCACACTCTTGTGCGCCGCTATTTCCATGGCTCCCTGAAGCCGCCCTTCAATGAAGAAAAACGCGCTGAGGCCGGCATCCCTCCTGATTTCTATTGGCCGCTGGTCGAGACGAGGTGAACGCGCGAGTCTTCCGCAACGACCCTTCCGAAAGCCGCGCCGTCCCAAGCAGATCCGGCTCGGCGGGAGGGCAGAGCCCATGTCCGCAGTCGCCGCCGGGCTCACGCAGCCGTGATCGGCGAAAAATTGCCGACATTCAGCGGATTCTCGCGGTTAACTCCATCGCTCTGACCAAAGATGTTGCAGCGAGGAAACGCGCTGGTTAATCACCAATACCAAGCGCCCTCCATGTCTTTGGAAGAAGGGGCATTCTTTTTATCGCCCTTTCCTTCAACAGACCGGAACCACTCAACGTGCTGACGCGCCTTTCTTATCGCCTGAACCTGACGCTGGAACGATTCTTCCCAGAGCAGCGCCTGTTCCTGAAATCGGACAGTACCACCCGCTTCATCCGCCTGCGGCCGATGACACAGGCAATCGGCGCGACCATTGTCGTGCTGGCCTTGGGCTGGACGATCTTCGCGACGTCCATCCTGATGATGGACTTCATCAACTCGGGCTCGTCGCGCGAGCAGATATTACGCCAGACCTCCCTGTATGAAGAGCGTCTGAACGCCCTGTCCGATGATCGCGACTTGCGGGTGGCCGAAGCTGCGGGCGCGCAAGAGCGGTTCAACCTTGCACTTGCCCAGGTCTCGGCCATGCAGGAACGCCTGCTTGACTCGGAAGACGGCCGGCGCGAGTTGGAAACCGGGATCGACGTTATCCAGAACACCCTGCGCCGCACGATCAGGGAACGCGACGAGGCCAGGGCCGAAGCCATTCGTTTGGCGGATACCCTTACCGCCAAGTCGGGGGTCACCCACACCGATGTCGGCCGAATCCGCGACACCGAAATCACGCTGGACATGATGACGTCTGCCTTGTCCGACACGGCTGGTGAGCGGGACGAAAAAGCGCTCGAAGTCGCCAAGGCTGAAGCCGCAACCGCCGATCTCGCCCGCAGGAAGGCAGACCTTGAGGCGCGCAACGCGGTCATCTTCGCCAAGCTGGAAGAAGCGCTGACGATCTCGGTTGAACCTCTGGACAAGATGTTCCGCGACGCAGGTCTGGACCCCGACCAGTTGCTGGACGCCGTGCGCTCGGGCTATTCCGGCCAAGGTGGGCCGTTGTCGCCGATTTCGCTGTCCACCATGGGCCTCAACGGCAGCCCGGATGAGACTCGCGCCAACTCGATTCTGGCCGGGCTCGACAGCCTCAACCTTTACCGCATCGCCGCGTTCAAACTGCCGTTCGACATGCCGCTCAAGACCGCGTTCCGCATGACTTCAAGCTTCGGCCGACGCAGCGACCCGATCAATGGTTCGGGCCGGATGCACGAAGGTGAGGATTTTGCCGGCGACTACGGCTCGCCGATCTATACCCCCGCTGATGGCACAGTAACGTTCGCCGGCTGGTCCGGTGGCTATGGCCGCCTGATCAAGATCAAGCACGCGTTCGGGATCGAAACCCGCTACGGCCACTTGTCGCAGATCAGGGTTGATGTCGGTCAAAAGGTATCGCGCGGCGACCGGATCGGTGATATGGGCAATTCGGGCCGATCGACTGGCACACATCTTCACTACGAGGTCCGCCTCAGCGGGTCTGCCGTCAATCCGATGACCTTCATAAGGGCAGCGAACAATGTTTTCTAAGAGCCGTATCAATGAACCGGGTCCCAAGGCGGGCGAAGGTGACAAACCCAAGACGCCGGAGGCCCCAGTGACCAAACCCTCAATGGATTTCATGCCCACCACCAAAGGCAAGGCAGGTGTCTCCGTCCTGTCTTCTGACCTGACCGTAGTCGGCAATCTCAGGTCTTCTGGCGACATCCAGGTCGAAGGAACGGTAGAAGGTGACATTCGCGCCCATCTTCTGACCGTTGGCGAGGGCGCCACCATTCGCGGTGAGATCGTGGCCGACGACATTGTGGTCAATGGCCGTGTGATCGGCAAGGTTCGCGGGCTCAAGGTGCGTCTGACCTCATCCGCTCGGGTCGAAGGCGACATCATCCACAAGACGATCGCCATCGAATCGGGTGCGCATTTCGAGGGCTCGGTGCAGCGGCAGGAAGATCCTCTGGCCAATGGCCGCACGGCATTGCCCGCCCCGGGAACCACCTCTGCGCCGGGCGACGGCGTCTGATCCTGCAAGACGGACCACCAGAATTGACGGAACGGGCGCAAGGCAACCTTGCGCCCGTTGCCGTTTCAGGGGCCATATGCCGCCCTGAACACCGCCGGCTGATCATGGCCGCTGCCGTGATGGCTTCGTCGATGGGCTTCATCGACAGTTCCGTAACCGCCATCGCCCTGCCGGCCATCCGCGCCTCGCTGGGCGGCTCGCTCGGGGCCGGGACCTGGGTGGCGGGAGCCTATCTTCTGACCCTGTCCTCGCTGATCCTTGCTGGCGGAGCAATGGGGGACAGGTTTGGCGTGGTCAGGGTTTATGCCGCGGGGATTGCTGTGTTTATCGGCAGCTCCGCGTTTTGCATGCTGGCCCAGACCATGCTGCAACTGAACCTCGCCCGCGCCATTCAGGGCGTCGGCGCGGCATTCATGGTGCCGGGCTCGATGACCCTGATCTCCCGCGCCTATCCGCGCGACGCGCGGGGTGCCGCCCTTGGCCTCTGGGCTGCTTGCGCCACGGCCACCACCGCTCTCGGACCGGTGCTGGGCGGCCTTCTGCTGACGCTCGGCGGGGCAGAGGTCTGGCGGGCGATCTTCGCCCTGAATCTTCCCTTGGGTGCGGCGGCGCTTTGGCTGCTTTACCGCTTTGCCACTCCCGACAACGGCCGCCCCGACACACCCATCGACCTGATCGGTGCGGCTCTGGCCACGGTTGGCCTTGGTCTTTTCGCATGGGCGTTGACGCAGGACACTCCAAGCCTGCTCCTCCTGACACTGTCTGCCGGGGTCATGGTCCTCTTTCTGTTGCGCGAAGCGACGACCGGCGCCCCGATGATCCGCCTTGGGATGTTCCGAAACCGCACCTTTGCCTTGGC
This sequence comes from Rhodobacterales bacterium, assembly GCA_031361245.1. Taxonomy (GTDB): domain Bacteria; phylum Pseudomonadota; class Alphaproteobacteria; order Rhodobacterales; family Rhodobacteraceae; genus Stagnihabitans. The sequence goes on along the minus strand of JANMCI010000226.1, from coordinate 6,999 downwards.
CAATCTGGCCACCCTGCTGCTTTACATCGCCATCAGCGGCGTGATGTTCTACTTGCCGATGACGGCCATCACAGCCTGGGGCGTTTCACCCATTGGCGTGACGGCCGCGTTTCTGCCGACCTCGCTGATCATCTCAAGCCTGTCCACCACCACCGGGCGTCTGGCCGATCGGGTCGGCCCCGGCCCAGTGATGGCGATGGGAGCGGCGCTGGTCGCGGCAGGCTATGGGCTGATGGCATGGGCAGCCCCGATGGCGCAGTTTTTCAGCCATATCGTGCCAATGATGGTTCTGGTTGGTCTTGGTCTGGCGTTGGTGGTGGCGCCGCTTACGGCTGCGGTCATGGCCTATGCCGAAGACCATGAACAGGGCGCTGCGTCCGGCATCAACAATGCCGTGGCGCGGGCATCCGGGTTGATCGCGGTGGCGCTGATGGGGCTCATTGCCCGCGCCTCTTATGGCCCGGTATCGCCCGAGCATCCGGGCTTCGGTCTCGCCGGGCAAGCGCGCAGCCATGCGGCTGCCACAAGCCTTGCCTTCGGCCATATCGCGACCTTGTCAGCGGCTTTGGCCCTCGCCGCTGCCTGCGCGGCGGCTGCGATCGGCAAGCGGCGGGAATAGCGCCCACAGGTCCAGGCCGTCCTCAGTGTCCAGCCGCTGGCCGACCCTGTCAAACCCCACCTTGCGCAGCACCTGCGCCGAGGCAACGTTTTCCTGCCCTGTCTCTGCCAGCACCTGCGTCACGCCACATGCCACCAGAATCTCAACCAGCGCCCGCACCGCGTGCGTCGCAATTCCGCGTCTCCGCCGGGCCGGAGCGACAGCATAGCCGATCTCGACCACTCCGGCGACCGGTTGATCCTTCACCGCCAGCGAGGCCACGACCTCGCCATCCTGCACGGCGAACCAAGTGCCCCAGCCCTGCGCCGCCATGCGCCGCGCCGACCAATCTGGCAGCATGTCCAGAATCTCAGGCGGCTCCAACCCGCCCTCTGGCACGGTAAATTCGCGCCACTTCACCGCCCCCTGCAATGCCTGATAGTCGGCTGGGGCGGAGGCGATAAGCCGCAAGGCTCAATCTTCCAGATTGGCCTCGGCGCGGCTTTTGCCCGACACATCCATCGCCAGAGTGGCGGCCATGAAGCGGTCAAGGTCGCCGTCAAGCACGCCCTGCGTGTCGCTGGTCTCGACCGACGTCCGCAGATCCTTGACCATCTGGTAGGGCTGCAGCACATAAGACCGGATCTGATTGCCCCAGCCTGCCTCGCCCTTGCTTTCGTGCGCTTCGAGTGTGGCTGCGTTCCGCTTGTCCAACTCCATCTGATAAAGCCGTGATTTCAGCGCTTTCATGGCGATATCGCGGTTCTGGTGTTGCGACTTTTCCGAGCTGGTCACGACGATCCCAGACGGAAAGTGGGTGATCCGCACGGCCGAGTCGGTCTTGTTGACGTGCTGCCCACCCGCGCCGGACGATCGATAGGTGTCGATCCGGATATCCTTGTCCTGCACGTCGATCTCGATGTTGTCATCCACCACCGGATAGACCCAGACACTGGAGAACGAGGTATGCCGCCGCGCCGCCGAGTCGTAAGGGCTGATCCGCACCAAACGGTGCACACCGCTTTCCGACTTCAGCCAACCATACGCATTATGCCCGGAAATCTTGTAGGCCACCGACCTGATACCCGCCTCTTCCCCCTGCGTTTCCGATTGCAGTTCAACCGTATAGCCCTTTTTCTCGGCCCAGCGGACATACATCCGCGCCAGCATGCTGGCCCAGTCACAGCTTTCGGTGCCACCGGCCCCGGCGTTGATCTCAAGGAAGGTGTCGTTGCTGTCGGCCTCACCGTTCAGCAGCGCCTCCAGCTCCTTGCCTGCCGCAAGTTCAACCAGGGCCTTCAGCGCGGCTTCGGCCTCGGCCACGATCTCGGCGTCGCCCTCGGCCTCGCCCAATTCGATCAGCTCGACATTGTCCCTCAGCCCGCTTTCGATCAGCCCATAGGTCGACAAGGCGTCCAAAAGCCCCTGCCGTTCGCGCATCAGTGTCTGTGCCTTTGCCGGATCGTTCCACAGATCGGGCGCCTCGAGCATTGCATTGAACTCTTCCAGCCTGTGGGCCGAGGTCCCAAGGTCCATGCGCTGCCCAAGCAATTTCAGCGACTTGGCAATCGCGTCGACATGGTTTTGCGTTTCGGCGCGCATCGTGGAATTTCCCTCGTTTTCCCGTGGGCGGATGTAGCTGCATCCGCGCCCTGCGACAAGTAGGATGAACCTCAGGCCGCCTTTTCGGTGAAGATAAGGGCAGCATGACCAGCCTGCGGCCGGGTCAGTACAAACCGCCTGCGGACAGCGAGCCGAAATCGGCCTTCTTCGGCACGTTCTTGGTGGCCCCGTCCGAAGTTGTGACCGTTTCGAGCTGAAGGTTTTCGAATTCGCCCGTGGCAAACAGTGGCAGGTTCTCGCCCATGCCAAAACCGCCATCAACCAGCGCCCCAAGGCCGAAAACCGGCTCTTCGCCGTCACGAAAATACTCGGCCTGCACATTCTCGCCCGTTGCACCTTCCGGCAGTTGCGCGCCGGTAAAGCGGTCGATGTTGATGAAATGCCCGCCAGGCGGTACCTTGAATTGCGTGCCGCCAAACCGCGCGACCGCCTTTTCCATGAACGCCTGGAAGATCGGAACGCAAAGTGTGCCGCCAAATGCCCCCGGCCCGAGCGTGCGCGGCGTGTCAAAGCCCATGTAGCAGCCCGCCACGATATTGCTGGTAAAACCGACGAACCACACGTCCTTGGCGTCGTTGGTTGTACCGGTCTTGCCAGCCACCGGCACCGGCAGATTGACGCCAGACCCGGACCCGCGCTTGATCACGCCTTCCATCATCGAGGTCAGCTGATAGGCGGTGATCGCATTCATCACACGCTCCCGGTTCGAAGTCAGCGTGACGCCGGCCCCCTCTGGCAGGCTTTGCGCGCTGCAATCTTCACAGGTGCGCGTGTCATGGCGAAAGATCGTGCGGCCATAGCGATCCTGCACCCGGTCAACCAGCGTCGGCTCTACCCGCTCTCCGCCGTTGGCGAACATGGCATAGGCGGCGACCATTTTGAACAGCGTGGTTTCCTGCGCGCCAAGGGCATTGGCGAGCACCGGCTGCAGCTTGTCATAAACACCAAAGCGCTCGGCATATGAGCCCACGGTTTCCATGGTGACTTCCTGAGCGATCCGGATCGTCATCAGGTTCCGGCTCTGCTCGATCCCGGTCCGCATGGGCGTCGGGCCGTAGAATTTGTTGGACGAGTTCTTGGGGGTCCACAGACCCTGCGGCGTGTCAATCTCGATCGGGGCGTCAATGATGATGGTGGCGGGGGTAAAGCCGGAATCGAGCGCCGCGGCATAGACAAAGGGTTTGAAGCTGGAGCCGGGCTGGCGCAGCGCCTGAGTGGCCCGGTTGAACACCGAATCTTGATAGGAAAAGCCGCCCTGCATGGCAATGACGCGACCAGTGTTGACGTCCATCGCCATGAACCCGCCCTGAACTTCGGGCACTTGCCGCAATGACCAGCGCTGAAAAGAGCCATCCTCGTCATTGGTCACGGCCCGGACCATCACGATATCGCCCACCGCCACCAGATCGCCGGGCACCTCGGCCTTCTTGTCCAGGCTGCCGTCCGGATTTCGCTTGCGGGCCCACGTTACATCCTTGGCCGTGACCGAGGTATCCACGCCATCCTCGATGCCTTCGATGCCAAGCGTAGCCGTCTGATCACCGACCTCCAACACAACGGCGGCGTGCCAGCCTTCCACGTCACGCGGCAGCCCCACCACCTCGGGCAGTGCCACGCGCCAATCGGCCAGTTGGTCCGGTGTCAACACCTTGCCCGTCCCGTGCCATACGCCTTGACTGCGGTCGTATTTCTCCAATCCGTCGCGCAAAGCTTCGGCGGCCAGCTTCTGGAACTCGGGGTCCTGTGTCGCACGGATCGACAAACCGCCAGAGAAGAACTCGCTTTCACCAAAGGTGCCCGACAATTGGCGCCGGATTTCGTCGGTGAAATAATCGCGGGGCGGCAGGACGTTGCGATACGCCGGGAAGTCGCCTGCCTGTACCGATTGTAGGGGCGCTTCCTTTTCCGCGGTGTAGGTCGCCTCATCCAGATAACCGTTCTGCCACATCTCGCGCAGCACGTAGTTTCGCCGCTCCAGAAGACGGTCCTTGTTTCGGACCGGGTGGAAGTCCGATGGCGCCTTTGGCATCGCAGCCAGCATCGCTGCCTCATGAGGGGACAGATCGGCAAGCGCCTTGTTGAAATAGGTCTGGGCGGCGGCGGCCACACCGTAAGAATTCTGCCCCAGGAAGATCTCGTTCAGATAAAGCTCAAGGATCTTGTCCTTGCTGAGCGTTTCTTCAAGCCGGCTTGCAAGGATGATTTCCTTGATCTTGCGCTCGGCACTGCGGTCGCCCGACAAGAGAAAGTTCTTCATCACCTGCTGGGTGATCGTCGAGGCGCCGCGCGTGTTCTTGCCGCGAGAGATGATGGCGTCCCGTGCCGCAGCGACCATGCCTTCGACGTCGTAGCCGGCATGGGTGTAGAAATGCTTGTCCTCGGCCGAAATGAACGCGTCCTTGACCAGATCAGGAATATCGCTGATCGGCACGAAGAGCCGCCGCTCGGTGGCAAACTCATCCATGATCCGGCCCTCGGCCGAATAGATTCGGCTGATCGTTGGCGGGGCATAGTTGGCAAGCGACTCGTGACTGGGCAAGTCACGGGAATACATATAGAAAATGCCTCCGATCGTCAGGGCCGCAAACAGCAGACCCATGGTAACCATCGTGAAGATGGCGCCAAAAAACGACCCGATGAACCTAAGCACGTGTGTATTCCCTGGCTGCGTTGCCGCCTTATACACACCGGCTTGGGCAAAGGTCAAAACGATCGCGACGGCACTTGCGTTCCTGCGCGCCGGGCCGCCCTCAAGGTTTGGCCGCCGACCGCGAAGCATCATCCGCAGCCCAGGCCTTCAATCCGTCGCGGATCGCCTCTGCCGCCTTGAAGCGCCAGTCGCGATCCGAGAGCCGTGCCATGTCGCTTGCCGATGACAGAAAGCCAAGTTCCAGCAGGATCGACGGGATATCGGGCGATTTCAGCACCGAAAACGAGGCCTCCTGCCGGGGATGACGGTGCATCTTGATGTCCGCTGCCTTGATCGCCGTGACCATGGCCTCTGCCAACCGGTCCGTGCGCGGCTTTGTCTCGGTCCGCGCCATGTCCAGAAGCACCTGGACCACCAAATCGTCTTGCTGTTGCAGATCAATACCCGCCAGCAGGTCATCCCTGTTGTGCCGCTCGGCCAAAGTCGCTGAAGCCTCGTCGCTGGCGTCATCGGCCAGCGTATAGACCGTGGCACCTGCCGCTTCGCCCTCCGACAACGCATCGGCATGAAGGGACAGGAAGACCTGGGCTCCGATCTGATGAGCGATCGAAATCCGCGTTTCCAGCGGCACGAACAGGTCTTCTTCCCGCGTCAGCGCCACACGGAAGCCGCCATCGCGCAAAAGGACTTCCTTCAACTCGCGGGCAAAGACCATCATCAGCTTGGACTCGGACGTGTCGTCCCGCTCGGCCCCGGGGTCGATGCCGCCATGGCCCGGGTCAAGGACGACGATCAGTGGCCCTTCACCGCGGGGCGGCACGGGCTGCAACGCGGCTGGCGCAGGCAATGCCCAGCCCACCGGCTCGGGCTCGGCAGCTTTGGCTGCAAAGGCTTCGGGCGTCGCGGGGGTCAGTTTCAGCCTCACGACGACCTCCCCCTCGGTCTGCATCGCAGCCTCGCTCACGAGCATCGGGGTCGCCAGATCCATGACCAGTCGCGACCATCCCGCGCGAAACATTCCGGCTCGCAGACCTGTGATGGACATTGAATCGCGCGCCATGCCGTCAAGGCCGACCCACTCGACCTCGCGAAAATCCATCACCACGCGCAACGGATCGGTCAACACATGCACGCGCCAAGGCACCGGTTGCGACAGGCCAAGCGTCACCTCGACGGCGTCGCCCTGCGCGCGCAGTGACGAGCGCGCCGCATCAAACCGCGCCAAGGCCGACAAATCCTGAGCCACCGCCGCAAAGGTGCCGACCAGCACGAACATCACCGCATATGCGAGCTTCAATCCCATTATCCGTCCCTAAATCTCGCCGCCAGCGGCCCAGACCGGGCGCCCTTCCATATAGGCCTGAAGACGCCGCAGACCCTCCACAATGTCCTCCGTTGCCCGCGCATAGGAAAACCGCAGGGTCCGTGCCCCTCGCACCGGATCAAAATCCAACCCCGGCGTGACGGCGACCCCCGCTTCGCGCAAAAGCTCCGCCGAAAAGGCCAGGGAATCCTCTGTGAACGCCCCGACATCGGCATAGATGTAAAAAGCACCGTCCGGCGGCGCGATCTTGCTGAAACCGGCTCTTGGCAAACCTTCCAGCATCAGACGGCGGTTTTCGGCATAGGTGGCGCGATTGTGCTCCAATTCATCGACGCAATCCAGCGCCTCAAGCGCCACGACCTGCGCCGCATGCGGGGCGCAAATGAACAGATTTTGCGCCAGCCGCTCGACGGTGCGGATATGATCCTCTGGCACCACCATCCAGCCGACCCGCCAGCCCGTCATGCTGAAATACTTGGAGAAGGAATTCACCACATAGGCGTCATCCCCCAGTTCCAGCGCCGAAACCGCCCGCTCGCCATAATGCAGGCCGTGATAGATCTCGTCCGACACGAACCGCAGACCGCGTCGTCCGGCGAACCCCATCAGGTCCCCCAGCGCGTCCCGCGTCAGCATCGTTCCCGACGGGTTGCCCGGCGAGGCGACGATCAAGCCCTGCAGATCCAACCCCTCGAAATCATCCGGCACCGGCTGAAGCCGGTTCTCGGCGCGCGCCTGCACGCCGACCGGGACCAGCGACAGGGCTTTCAGGATCTGGCGGTAGCTTGGATAGCCAGGCTCGCC
>JANMCI010000218.1:0-5025 GCA_031361245.1 Rhodobacterales bacterium | reverse complement strand
CGACACTGCCACGCCCAGCATGCCGGTGCGGGGGCAGCGGGCTGCGATGGAAAAGGTGTTGAGTTGGAACATTCTGTCTCTCCTGAGGGTCAGAGGGCCTGCATCAGCTTGCGGTGGTCGGGTACCGCCGCGATCAGCGTTTTGGTGTAGTCGTGGCGCGGGTCGCCAAAGACCTGATCGGCCGCGCCATACTCGACCAACTGGCCGTGGCGCATCACGGCGATCTGGTCGCTGACCTGGCGGATCACGGCCAGGTTGTGGCTGACGAAGATGGCGGTCAGCCCTAGGTCGCGCCGGATGTCGTCGAACAGGTCCAGCACTTGCGCCTGAACCGACACGTCGAGGGCCGAGGTCGGCTCATCCGCCAGCACGACTTCCGGCTGCAGGATTACGGCACGCGCGATCGCGATGCGCTGCTTCTGGCCGCCGGACAGCTGATGCGGATGGCGGTCGATGGCATCTCTGGGCAGGCCAACGCGTTCAAGCAGCGCTACCACCTTGGCGCGCCGGCTGTCGCGGTCGCCGATGCCGTGCACCTCAAGCGGGGCGGTCAGGATCTGGCCGATGCTTTGGCGCGGGTTGAAGGACGAGGCGGGGTTCTGGAAGATCGGCTGCACCTTGCGCCGGAACGCCTTCAGGTCTGCTCCCTTCAGGCTCCAGATATCCTGCCCATCGACTTCGACCGTGCCGGAGGTGGGCTGGATCAGCCGCAAGGCCATGCGCAAGAGGGTGGACTTGCCCGAGCCGGATTCGCCAACAATGCCCAGCGTCTGGCCGCGTTTGACGGAAAGCGTGACCTCGTCCACCGCCCTGATCCCGGCGGAGCGGCTGAACAGCCCGCTGCCGCCGAAGACCTTGCTGACGGATCGAATGCGGATCACATCATCGATCATGCCAGGTTCAGTCATGCCAAGCCCCCCTTGCGGCGCGGGGCGTGGATGCTGGGCGTGGCTGCCAGCAGCATCTGGGTGTAATCTTCCTGCGGATCGCGGAAGATACGCGCCACAGAGCCCTGTTCGACGATGCGACCGTGACGCATCACATAGACCCAGTCGCAAAGCTCGGCCACAACGCCAAGGTCATGGGTGATGAACAGGATCGAAGTGCCCCGCGTGGTGCGGATGTTGCGCAAAAGGTCCAGAACCTGCGCCTGAACGGTGACGTCCAGCGCGGTTGTGGGTTCGTCGGCGATCAACAGGCTGGGGGCGAGGGCAAGCCCCATCGCGATCATGGCGCGCTGTTGCATGCCGCCGGAAAACTGGTGCGGAAAGGCGCGGGCCTGCTCGGCTGGGCGAGAAATCCCCACGGCTTCCAGCAACCCGGTCGCCGCAGCTGCCACTGACTTCAACGCCTTGCCGCTGTGCAGGGACAGGGGCTCTGCCACCTGCAGACCTACCCGCATCGTCGGGTTAAGTGCCTGCATTGCGTCTTGCGGGATAAGCGCCATGCGGTTGCCGCGCAACCCGCGCATCTGATGTTCGCTTTGCGTCAGAATGTCGATGTCGTCCAGCCGTACCCGCCCCGAGGCCACCCGCGCCTGCCGTGGCAACAGACGCAAGGCCGCCAGCGCGCTGAGTGTCTTGCCAGAACCGGATTCGCCGATCACGCCGACGATTTCACCTGGCATCACCTTGATCGACACGTCGTGAACAACCGGCGTCCAGACGCGGCGGCGCGAAAATTCTATGCTTAGCCCCTCGACCGACAGGGTCGGAAGGGTGCCGGGTGCATCATGGACCCGAAGGTCATCTAAGGTTTGGGCACCCATGTCAGTCCTTCATATGCGGATCCAGCGCATCGCGCAGTCCGTCGCCCACAAGGTTGAAACCGATGACTGTCAGAAAGATCGCCATACCGGGGGCGATGCTCATGATCGCCGACTGTGCCATGAAACCGCGCCCTGTGTTGAGCATGTTGCCCCAGGTAGGCTCTGGCGGTTGCGCGCCAAGCCCCAGGAACGACAGGGCGGATTCCAGCAATATGGCGTAAGAGAACGCCACCGCCGCCTCGACCAGCAGGGGGGCCACGATGTTGGGCATGATTTCGCGCAAGAGGATGCGCGCATGGCTCATCCCGATGGCGCGGGCGGATTCCACGTATTGTTCGCGCAGGACCACCTCGGTTGCCGCGCGTGCCAGTCGGGAAAAGCCGGGGATGAAGACGATGCCGATGGCGATCATGGCATTCAGGACCGAGGTGCCAAGGCTGGCCATCAGCACGACGGCTAGAAGGATGGCCGGGAAAGAGAACAAAAGCTCCATGAAGCGCATCAGGATCAAGTCGACGAGGCCGCCGAAATAGGCCGCCGTTACCCCGATCACCGCGCCGAACACCAGACCGATCCCTGCCGCGATGAAGGCCACCTGCATCGAAATCCGTGCGCCGTAGATAATGCGTGACAGGATATCGCGGCCAATCTCATCCGTGCCAAGCCAGTGGGTGGCGCCGGGACCTTGCAGCATCGCCATGTAGTCCAGATCGTAGGGCGAGAAGGGGGCAATCCACGGCGCGAAGATGGCGCAGATCAGGATCACGCTTATGATGACCCCTCCAAGGATCACCAGCCGCCAGCGATGGAAATCAAACCCCTCTTTCATGCCTGGCTTCCTTTGGTGCGGCGCGGGTCCAGAAGGGCCACGCAAAGATCAACGATCAGGTTGGCCAGCAGCACGAACTCGGTGATCGCCAACGACGCGGCCAGCAGCACCGGATAATCGCGGTTGATGATGCCCACCAGCACAAGCGAGCCTATGCCGGGCAACTGGAAGATATCCTCGATCACCACGACCGACCCGAACAGGAAACCCAGTTCGACCGCCGCCACGTTGATGTAGGGGATGGCCGCGTTGCGCAGGCTGTGGCGACGGATCGCAAGGCTTTCGGATGCGCCCTTGGCCTTGGCGGTGCGGATGTAGTCGCGCGACAGAACCTCAAGCATCGATGCGCGCATGATCCGCATCAATAGGGCCGATGAGACAAGGCCAAGCGACAGCGCGGGCAGGATCATCAGCTTCAGGTTCTGCCCGGGGTTTTCCAGAAAGGGCACGTAGCCACCGGGTGGCAGCCAACGCAGGCGGATGGAAAACACCATGACCAGCAGGGTGGCCAGCCAGAAGTTCGGCATCGCGCCCAAGAACGAGGCCAGCGTCGAAAATACCCGGTCCGCCCCGCGCCTGTGCCGGGCGGCGGCGATGGCGCCCAGTGGGAAGGCGATCAGGTTGGCCACGGCGAAGGCCAGGAAGGCCAGCTCCAGCGTCACCGGCAACCGCATCCAAAGTTCTGGGCCGACAGGAACGGCGCTTTGGAAGCTGACCCCGAAGTCGCCGTGCAGCGTCTTGCCGAGCCAGTCGAAATACTGAACCACCAGCGGCCGGTCCAGACCCCGCGTCGCCTCGAACCGGGCGATGGCCTGCGGCGTGGCGTCGATGCCAAGCGCCGACCGCGCCGCCGAGCCCGGGATGACGTTGATCGCCACGAACAGCACGACCGACGCGGCAGTCAAGGTCAGGATGAATGCGCCAAGCCGCGTCAGAATCAAGCGGAGCATACTTTGCGTCTTTCCAGGTCAACAAGAAAGGCCGCCCCGCAGGGCAGCCTTCCGTTTCAGTTCACGCCAATCAGCCAGCCAGCCAGGAATCCTTCAGCGTCTTCAGGAAGCCCGTCCGCATCGGCTTGTAGTTCTTCAGCTTGTCGGTGTGGGCGATCAGAAGGAACGCGTTGACGAGGGGCGCAATCGGCATCTCTTCAAGGGCCAGTTCCTGCTGCTGCTTGTAGAGCGCCTTGCGTTCGTCGACCGTCTTGGCAGATTTCGCATCCTTCAACAGCTTGTCCATAGCGGCCGAAGACGACTTCTGCACGTTGATGCCAGTGCCGGTGGCATAGTTGTTGTAAACGAAATCGTCCGGATCGGCCAGCGGGCTGACCCAGTACATCGTGGTGATGTCAAAGGCGCTCGGGGCCCAGACCTCGTCCCAGTAGCGCGGGATTTCCATGGTCTTGATTTCCGCCGTGATCCCGATGGCGGCCAGGTTCGCTTGCAGGATCGGTGCCATGGCCACCATCGCTGGGAATGAAGACGCCATTGTCATCGAGGTCTTGAACCCGTCCGGTACGCCGGCTTCGGCCAGAAGTTGCTTGGCCTTGGCCACATCGCCCTGCGGATTGAAGGCGGTGATGCCGGCATAGGCCCAGTTCCATTCCGGGATCACGCCGCCCAAGAGGGGCTTGGCCTGACCGAAGAACGTTGCCGCCGTGATCGCCTCGCGGTTGATTGCGTAGGCGATGGCCTGCCGGACCTTGGCATTGTCCATCGGCTTGACGGTGTTGTTCATCAAGAGCCAGTAGTAGCGTGAGCCTTCCAGCGTCTGCCCCACGATGCCGGGTGAGGTCGAAACGGTCGACCAATCCTTCGGTGGCACCTCGTTGGTGAAGTCCACGGTGCCCGAAATCACGGCATTGGTCAGGGCGGTGACATCGGCGATCAGATGGAACTCCATCCCGTCAAAATAGGGCTTTCCAGCTTCGTAGAAGTCAGCGTTCTTCTCGAACTTGACCATCGAGCGGGGCTGATACGACACGAACTTGAACGGGCCGCTGCCGATCGGCTGGGCGTTCAGGTCATGGCCCGACTCCACCAGCATTTTCGGCACGATCGACGAACCGGGGAAGGCCATGTAGGTCAGGAATGGCCCTGTCGGCACGGTCAGCGTGAACTTGACGGTCAGCGGATCGACGACGTCGACGCTTTTGATCGTTTCGATCTGCGATTTGTAGGAATAGGCGGAGTCCTTTGCGCTGAGCCGGTCGAAGGTGAATTTCACATCCTCGGCAGTCAGAGGATCGCCGTTGTGGAATTTCACGCCATCGCGGAGCTTGAAGGTGTAAGTCAGACCGTCGTCGCTGACGGTATAGCTCTCGGCCAGGGCCGGCACGATCTTGTCGCCGGTGCCCGGCTCCAACGTCACCAGCGTCTCGACGATCTGCTGAAGGACGTACGACGAACTGGCGTCGCTGACGAGCGTCGGG
>JANMCI010000193.1:0-2619 GCA_031361245.1 Rhodobacterales bacterium | reverse complement strand
CGCCAGCCAGATCAGACCAAGTCCCAAAAGGGCGAAGGCGGCCATGAGGCCGGCCACGTTCACCGCGACCCGCAGCCAGCCCAGTGTTGCGGCATTCAGGAGCGGACAAGGATAGGTGCCGCCGACCTGACCCCGGACAAGGGCATAGGCGCAATAGGCCGCGGGCCAGATCAGCCACGGCGGCAGGTCGCGGGTCATCACCTCTTTCGGCGCAAAGCCCAGCCACCACAGCACCATGGCCAGCGGCATCGCCGTTTGGAGCCCCTGATCCGCCAACCACGCCAGCCCCTGTGGTGCCCAGAGCGGCGCCAGCCCGATGTGATAAACCAGCCCCGCCGTCACCATGGACAGCGCAAGCCCCGCGGTGCACGATGCGCTGATCCTCCAGCCGCGCGCCACGGCCAGCATATGGAAGGTGGCGGCGAAATTGGTCAGGATGGCGAAGGAGCCGGCCAGAAACCACAATTGTTGCGGCAGGCTTTGACCCGACACCGAGGGCAAGAGGGCGTCATACTGTGCCCGCAGCGACGCAAGTCCCAGAACGCCGATCAGCAAGGCAAGGATGCGCGCGGTCATGTGCCCTGTCTGCGCCGGGCCTGTCGCCGTTGCAAGCCTTGTCGGGACCGTTGCAAGTGACCATAACAGGGCATGGAATGGCGGGACGAAGGGGCGCTGATCGCCATGCGACTGCATGGCGAAAGTGCCGCGATCATCGAGGTGTTCACGGCGGCCCATGGCCGTCATGCGGGCGTCGTGCGGGGCGGCGGCTCGCGCAGGATGGCGGCCATGTTGCAGCCGGGCACCCAGCTTCAGGTCCATTGGCAGGCGCGGCTGGACGAGCATCTGGGGACCTTTGTGGTCGAGCCTCTGGGCTCGCGCGCGGCAATCCTGTCGGACCGTCTGGCGCTGGCCGGGCTGAACGCGATCTGTGCGCTTTTGCATCTGGCCCTGCCGGAACGCGACCCCCATCCGACGCTGTGGGTGAAAACCGTGGCGCTGCTGGACCTGCTGACCACGGGCGACTGGCCGCCCGCCTATCTGCGGTGGGAGTTGGAGTTGCTGGACGAACTGGGCTTTGGCCTTGACCTTGGCAGCTGCGCCGTGACGGGCAGCCGCGAGGATCTGGCCTTTGTCAGTCCGCGCACCGGCCGCGCCGTGTCGCGCGCGGCGGCGGGGGCGTGGGAGGCGCGGCTTTTGCCCTTGCCGCCGTCGCTGCTTGGGCAAGGACCGACCAGCCCGGCGGAACTTGTGCAGGGTCTGGCGCTGACCGGGCATTTCCTGAACCGGGGTCTGCAGGCCGTGCTTTTTGACAAGCCGCTGCCCGAGGCGCGGGGCCGTCTGATCGAGATGTTGGCCAAGGCGAGATAACGTCGCAAAACGATGCGCCCTGTCGCGGTCTGCCTAGCGCCCTGCGTGAAAGCCGCGACATCTGGTGTCATGCCGATAGATGATCTGCCCCTGCCGCGAACGCCGAAAGTGCAGCATTTCGCCTTGCTGGCCGGGTTGGAGGCTGCGGTGCGCGGCTCGCTGATCTCGGTCATGCCATTGGTGGTGCGCGAGGCCATGGGTTCGACCCAGTCGGCGTCCGAGATCTATTTTCTGGCCGGGATCGTGTCGCTGTTCTGGGGGCTGATGGTGCCTTGGGCGAACCGGCTGGTGCCACGGCGCTGGATGTACACCGGGGGCTGCGCGCTTTACTTCGTCGGAATGGCGCTGGCGCTGGTCGGAACGCCGACGACAGCGGCGCTGGCGCTGATGTGCAACTCGATGGCGACGGTGACGAATTTCGTCTGCTTCAACGCCTATGTGATGGATTATGTCGAGCGCGCCCATCTGGGCCGCAGCCAGAGCCTGCAGATGTTTTATGCGGCAACGCCTTGGGCCGTGGGGCCGATGCTGGGGGTGTGGCTGCATGATCAGTGGAAGCCGTTGCCGTTCCTGATGGCGGGGGGGTTCGCGCTGGCGCTGGTCACGGCGTTCTGGATCCTGCGGCTGGGCAATGGCAAGCAGATCGTCAAGGCGGCGGGGCCGGCGGTCAATCCGCTGGCCTATCTGGGGCGCTTCTTTGCCCAGCCGCGCCTGATCGCGGGGTGGAGCTTTGCGGTGATCCGTTCAACCGGCTGGTGGGTCTATGTGGTCTATCTGCCGTATTTCTGCATCGAGCAGGGCTTGGGCAACAAGGTCGGCGGCATCGCGCTGTCGCTGTCCAACGCGATGTTGTTCGCGGCACCCTTCGTGCTGCGGCTGGCGCGGCGGTCCTCGGTGCGCATCTCGGTCAGGTGGTCGTTCGGGCTGTGCGGCGGGCTGTTCCTTTTGGCCGCGCTGGTCTCGCCCCTGCCATGGCTGACGGTGATCGCGATGATGGCGGCCTCGACCCTTTTGGTGACGCTGGATGTGGTGGGCGGGTTGCCGTTCCTGATGTCGGTCAAACCCTCGGAACGGACCGAGATGTCGGCGGTTTATTCCAGCTTTCGCGACGTGTCCTCGATCGTGACCCCCGGCATGGCGTGGGCCGTGCTGTTCGTGGCCCCGACGGCGGCGATTTTCGCGACCACGGCGGGGCTCATGGGGCTGGCGTGGGTCACGGCGGGCAAGTTGCACCCGCGGCTTGGCGTTCAG
>JANMCI010000173.1:0-7472 GCA_031361245.1 Rhodobacterales bacterium | reverse complement strand
GGTCAAGCGCGAGGAATACGGCAACATCATCGTCGACATCGGTCGCGGTGAGGCCATCCTGCGCCGCAACGAAAAGATCGGCCGCGAAAGCTATCGCCCGAACGACCGCATCCGCGCCTATATCAAGGACGTGCGCCGCGAGGCCCGTGGGCCGCAGGTCTTCCTGTCGCGCACCGACCCGCAGTTCATGGCGGAACTGTTCAAGATGGAAGTGCCGGAGATCTATGACGGCATCATCGAGATCAAGGCCGTGGCCCGTGATCCGGGTTCGCGCGCCAAGATCGCCGTGATCAGCTATGACAACTCGATCGACCCGGTCGGTGCCTGCGTCGGTATGCGCGGCAGCCGTGTTCAGGCCGTGGTGAACGAACTGCAGGGCGAAAAGATCGACATCATTCCGTGGAATCAGGATCAGGCGACGTTCCTTGTGAACGCGCTGCAACCGGCCGAAGTCAGCAAGGTCGTGATCGACGAAGATGTCGGCAAGATCATCGTCGTGGTCCCGGACGAGCAATTGTCGCTGGCCATCGGGCGTCGCGGGCAGAACGTGCGTCTTGCCAGCCAGCTGACGGCGTTGGACATTGATATCATGACGGAATCCGACGAATCCGCTCGTCGTCAGGCCGAGTTTGCCGAGCGCACCAAGCTGTTCATCGATACGCTGGATATCGACGAGATGATGGCGCAGCTGCTGGTGTCGGAAGGCTTCACCAATCTGGAAGAAGTGGCCTATGTCGATGCCGAGGAGCTGCTGTCCATCGACGGCTTTGACGAGGCGACGGCTGGCGAGTTGCAGGCCCGTGCCCGCGATTACCTTGAGGCCGCCAACGCCAAGGCGATGGCGCGTGCCCGCGAGTTGGGTGTCGAGGACAGCCTGACCGAGTTCGAAGGTCTGACGCCGCAGATGATCGAGGCGCTGGCCGAGGACGGCATCAAGACGCTGGAAGACTTTGCCACCTGTGCCGACTGGGAGTTGGCGGGCGGCTGGACCACCGTCAATGGCGCGCGTCACAAGGATGAAGGGGTGCTTGAGAAGTTCGACATGTCGCTTGAGGAAGCGCAGACGCTGATCATGACGGCCCGCGTGATGCTGGGCTGGGTCGACCCTACCGAACTGGAAAAGACCCCTGACGAAGAGGAGGCCGAGGTCTGATCGCAGACCTCGGGTTTGGGCCGTGACACGCGGTGGCCGTATCAACGAAACAGAAGACCCCGAACGCAAGTGCATTGTGTCGGGGGAGGTCAGCCCGAAGGCGGGTCTGATCCGCTTTTGTCTGGGCCCCGAGGGACAGGTCGTGGCGGATGTGATGAACAAGTTGCCGGGTCGCGGGTTCTATGTGACCGCCGACCGGGCGATGATCGACAAGGCGGTGAAGAAGGGGTTGTTTGCCCGCGCCGCCAAGCAGCCGGTGACGGTGCCCGACGATCTGTCCGATCAGGTCGAGGCGTTCTTGTTGCGGCGGGTGATCGAAATGATCTCGCTGACCCGCAAGGCGAACTCGGCTGTGATGGGCTACGAAAAGGTCAAGGACTGGCTGCAAAGCGGCAAGGCCGTGGTGCTGATCCAGTCCTCTGACGGGTCGGAACGGGGCAAGTCCAAGTTGCGGATGCCGTCGGAAAACGGCAAATATATTGGCTGTTTGACGGCCGGGGAATTGGGTTTGGCTTTCGGTCGCGAACGTGCGATACACGCCGCGCTTGCGGCTGGTGGACTCACAGCGCGTGTTGTAGAGGAAGCGGCAAGGTTGACTGGGTTGCGTGGGCAATCAGGTCAGCAGGATGGCGGCGAGACCGCCTTGAAGGATACGTAGGACGCATGAACGATACTGACGGCAAGAAACCCCTCGGCCTGGGTGGCAACGCTCCCCGTTCCGGTCAAGTGAAGCAAAGCTTCTCGCACGGACGGACAAAGAGCGTGCTGGTCGAGACCAAGCGCGTGAAGCGCGTGATGGTGCCGGGCAAGCCTGGTGCCCCGGGCACGGCTGCCGCAACGACAAATGCGCCGCATCTGGGCGACCCGTCCAAACGCCCGGCCGGCATCTCGGACGCCGAGATGGAGCGCCGTCTGTCGGCCTTGCGTGCCGCCAAGTCGCGCGAAGTCGAGGACAACGCCCGCCGCGCCGAGGACGAGCGCCAGCGCGACGAAGACCGCGCCCGCCGCCGCGAGGAACTGGACACCAAGGAACGCGAAGAGAAAGAAGCCGCCGCGGCCGCCAAGGCCAAGTCGGATGAAGCTGACCGCGCCCGCAAGGAAGCCGAGATCCGGCAGCAACGCGAAGAAGACGCCAAGAAGGCAGCTGCCGGCCCGAGTTCGGCTGCGCCGCGTTCGACCGCAGCCAAGCCGGTCAATACGCCGGAATCGGACTCGCGCGGACCTGCCAGTGCCAAGCCGGGCCTTTCGCCACGCAAGACGGACCGTGAGCGGGAAGATCGCGAACGTGCGGCCACCAAGGCCAAGCCTGACGATCAGCGCCGGGCTGGCAAACTGACCCTGAATGAGGCTCTGGCTGGCGAAGGCGGGCGGACACGCTCGCTGGCCGCGATGAAGCGCAAGCAGGAAAAGGCCCGTGCCAAGGCGCTGGGTCTGGGGATGAAGGCTGAAAAGCAGGTGCGCGATGTGCAGCTGCCAGAAACCATCGTTGTCAGCGAGCTGGCCAACCGGATGGCCGAACGCGCCGCCGATGTGGTGAAAAGCCTGATGAAGATGGGCATGATGGTCACGATGAACCAGGCCATCGACGCCGACACCGCGGAACTTGTGATCGAGGAATTCGGCCACCGCGCCGTCCGCGTGTCCGATGCAGACGTTGAACAGGTTATCGATACCGTCGTCGACAGCAGCGACAATCTGGTTTCGCGGCCGCCGATCGTCACGATCATGGGCCACGTCGACCACGGCAAGACGTCGCTACTGGACGCCATCCGGCACGCCAACGTCGTCTCGGGCGAAGCGGGCGGTATCACGCAGCATATCGGGGCCTATCAGGTAAAGACCGACACTGGCGCGGTGCTGACCTTCCTTGATACGCCCGGCCACGCCGCCTTTACCTCGATGCGGTCGCGCGGGGCTCAGGTGACGGACATTGTCGTGCTGGTGGTTGCGGCGGATGACGCCGTGATGCCGCAGACGATCGAGGCCATCGCCCACGCCAAGGCGGCCAAGGTGCCGATGATCGTGGCGATCAACAAGATCGACAAATACGAGGCCGACCCGAACAAGGTGCGGACCGAACTGCTGCAGCATGATGTCGTCGTCGAGGCGATGTCGGGCGATGTCCAGGACGTTGAGGTTTCGGCCAAGACCGGCAAGGGTCTGGACACTTTGCTGGAAGCCATAGCACTGCAGGCCGAGATTCTGGAACTGAGGGCCAACCCGAAGCGGGCCGCACAGGGTGCGGTGATCGAAGCCAAGCTGGACGTGGGCCGTGGGCCGATTGCGACCGTTCTGGTCAGCAACGGCACGCTGCGCAAGGGCGATATCTTTGTCGTGGGCGAGCAGTGGGGCAAGGTCCGCGCGCTGGTCAATGACAAGGGCGAGACGGTGGCCGAAGCCGGCCCCTCGGTTCCGGTCGAAGTACTGGGCCTGTCGGGCACGCCGCAAGCCGGTGACACGCTGAACGTGGTGGAGACCGAAGCGCAGGCCCGCGAGATTGCGGACTATCGCTCCAAAACCACCAAGGACAAGCGCGCCGCTGTCGGGGCCGCGACCACGCTGGAACAGCTGATGGCCAAGGCCAAGGCGGATCAGTCGGTTGCCGAATTGCCGGTTCTGGTCAAGGCGGACGTTCAGGGCTCGGCTGAAGCCATCGTGCAGGCCCTGGAAAAGGTCGGCAATGAGGAGGTTCGGGTGCGGGTTCTGCATTCCGGCGTCGGTGCCATCACCGATACGGATGTCGGTCTGGCCGAAGCCTCGGGCGCGCCGATCATCGGCTTCAACGTGCGGGCCAATGCGACTGCGCGCGCCTCGGCCACGCAGAAGGGTGTCGAGATCCGTTATTACTCGGTCATCTATGACCTGGTGGATGACATCAAGGCGGCGGCGTCGGGTCTTCTCAAGGCCGAAGTGCGCGAGACGTTCATCGGCTATGCCAAGATTCTGGAGGTCTTCAAGGTCTCTGGCGTGGGTCAGGTTGCGGGTTGCCTTGTCACCGAAGGTGTGGCGCGGCGGTCGGCCGGGGTGCGGTTGTTGCGCGACAACGTGGTGATCCATGAAGGCACGCTGAAGACGCTGAAACGCTTCAAGGACGAGGTCAAGGAAGTGATCTCGGGTCAGGAATGTGGCATGGCGTTTGAGCGCTATGAGGATATCCGCAAGGACGACGTCATCGAGATTTTCGAGCGGGAAGAGATTCAGCGCACGCTGGCGTAAGGTAAGTCGGGGTATACCCCGACCTGCCTGTAGGCAGAAAAAGGCCCGGGGGAAACCTCGGGCCTTTTGCGTTAGAGCCAGTCGCGCAGGATCGGGATGAGGGGGATGTCCGCCGGGGGCATCGGGTAGTCCCGCAGTTGAGCCGGGCGGACCCAGGCCAGGATCTGGCCCTCATGCGGGGCGGGGATGCCATCCCAGCGGCGGCATGCGAAGAGCGGCATGAGGAGGTGGAAGGTTTCGTAGGTATGGCTGGCGAAGGTCAGGGGGGCGAGGCAGGACGACCAGGTGTCGATGCCAAGTTCCTCCTTCAGTTCGCGGATCAGGGCGACCTCGGGGGTTTCGCCGGGCTCGACCTTGCCGCCGGGGAATTCCCACAGACCCGCGAGGCTTTTGCCTTCGGGGCGCTGGGCCAGCAGAACGCGGCCTTCCTTGTCGATCAGGGCGACGGCGGAGACGAGAAGTGTTTTCATGGCCTGCGTCCGGGGGTTTCACACCCCCGGGCCCCCGTGGAGTATTTGGAAAGGTGCAAATGGATCAGGAGCGGTAGTCCGCATTGATCTCGATGTAGCGGGAGGTGAGGTCGCAGGTCCAGACCGAGCGTTTGCCGCGGCCCAGCCCCATGTCCACTCCGATCACCAACTCGGAGTTCAGCATGTAGCTGGCGCCGTCGTCTTCCTTGTATTTGGGGTCGCGCCAGCCATTGCGGGCAACAACGATATCGCCAAAGCGGATGGTCAGGCGGTCGCGGTCGGCTTCGGCACCGGATTTTCCGATGGCGGCAACGATGCGGCCCCAGTTCGGATCCTGACCGGCGATGGCGGTCTTGACGAGGGGGGAATTGGCGATGGCGAGCGCGACACGGTGGGCGTCGGCATCCGAAGACGCACCGGTAACCCGGACTTCGACGAACTTTGTGGCGCCTTCGCCGTCGCGGATGACTTGATGGGCAAGGTCGCGCATGACGCCGGCCAGAGCAGCTTCAAAAGCCTTCAGCGTCTCACCCTTGAGGGGCGCAGCCTTGGACTTGCCCGTCGCAGCGAGCAGCAGCGTGTCGGACGTCGAGGTGTCGCTGTCGACCGTGATGGAGTTGAAGGTGGCGTCGACATTGCGGTGCAGGATCCGTTGCAGCATCGTCGCGCTGACCGCTGCGTCGGTGAAGATGTAGACCAGCATCGTGGCCATGTCGGGCGCGATCATTCCGGAGCCCTTGGCGATACCGGCGATGTGGACGATGCCGCCATCGGCCTGAAAGCTGGCGGAAGCGCCTTTGGGGAACGTGTCGGTGGTCATCATGGCCTGCGCTGCCATGGCGATGGCATCGCCGCGCAGATCAGCAACCAGGGCAGGAATGGCGGCGGTGATGCGCTCGTAAGGCAGCGGCTCGCCGATAACGCCGGTCGAGGAGGAAAAGACGCGCGAGGCGGGAATGCCAAGGGCCTTTGCGGTGGCGCCGGTCACTTCTGCCACCGCCTTGTCGCCAACCTTGCCGGTGAAGGCGTTGGAGTTGCCCGAGTTCACAATGATGGCCGCACCAGCGTCGGCGGGCACTTTCATCGCCAGTTTTCCCTGACAATCGCGCACGCAGCCTGACCGCGTGGTCGAGCGGGTGAACACTCCGGCCATGGCTGTGCCGGGGGCCAGCCGGACGAGCATCACATCCTTGCGGTTCTTGTAACGCACGCCCGCCTCGCAGGCGGCGAATTCAACGCCGGCGATATCGGGCAGGTCGGGAAACGCCGCAGGAGCAAGAGGGGAGACCGGCTTGGCCTTTTTGGCCGGAATCGTCGAAGGGGTGGACTGACGCAAGAGTTCAATCTGTTTTTTCAATGACTTCGCCTCGGCTTTCCAGTCGGTCTTGGCCATGCTGGCCCCCTATCAATTACTTGTCCAGCAGTGTTAGGTCGCGGATCAGCGCCGGGTCAATCTCTGTTTCGCTGCGTGTAACCTCGGCCTTGTCGGTCACCGATTTGAGGAAGGCGGAAATCGCTTCTTTCTGCAACTGCGCGCCAAGCTCGTCGTGGACATCGGCCAAGGCCGGGGCAGCGGCGTTGCGCGTTTCGGTGACGAGAATCAGGTGCCAGCCGAAGTCGCTTTTGACCGGGCCTGTCACTTCGCCGACTTTGGCGGCCACCACGGCGTTTTCAAAGGGCTTCACCATGGCACCCAGACCAAACCAGCCCAGATCGCCCCCGGACGCAGCCGAGCCGTCCGTGGAATTGGCCTTGGCAACCTCGGCAAAGGGTGCGCCGCCCTGAATGTCTGCCAAAAGCGCCTTGGCGGTCTCTTCGCTGTCCACCAGAATGTGGGCGGCATGATATTCGATCGAGGGGGCGGCGTCCTTGTATTTATCGTCATAGGCCTTCTGGATCGTCTCTTCGGTAACGGCGGTGGCGATGCCGGCGCTGAGTGCCACGTTGGACAGATAGCTGCGGCGCTGGTCGGCAAGCGCAAGTGTGTCCTTCTTGGTCAGTTTGTCACCGAGTGACTGCATCAGCGCTTCTTGCTGGACCAACTGATCGAGGATGCCCTTGAAAAGCACGTCGTCGGGCAGGTTGCGGTACTGTTCGGGCAGATTTTCGCGCGTAACGATGATGTCGCCAAGGGTGATGCTGACACCGTTCACCGTTGCCAGAACCGTGTCGGCAGAGGGATCTTCGGCGACGGCAGGCGATCCCAACAGGGTAATCAGGGCGATTGCGGCGCAGAACCCGTTAAACTTGACCATCTCACACGCTCCTGATCGTGCCGCGACCCTTGGCGGCGTTGACTATACCCCGGCCAGCCCTTAAATCGCACAGGTCGCGTGCGATGGGTTGGCAGGCTTCCCGGCTCTTCTATGGAAGGGATCGGGGGCGGGCAAGTCCAAGCCTCACACGATCCTGTCAGGATTGCCTGTCAGATGGGTTGTTAGCCCTTGCGGAGAAAACATGCTGGGTCTTGGTTCGCTTGCACGAAAGGTCTTTGGCACTCCCAATGACCGTATGGTCAAGGCGGTGCGTCCGCTGGTTGTCAGGATCAACGCATTGGAGCCGCAGTTTGCGGCCCTGAGCGACGATGAGATCAAGACAAAGACGGTCGAGCTGCAAAAGCGCGTGCAGGAGGG
>JANMCI010000120.1:0-4752 GCA_031361245.1 Rhodobacterales bacterium | reverse complement strand
GCAGCGCGCTTTCGTGGATGCGCGCCATGTTGGCGTCGGTCAGCGGTTTGTAGGTGCCGCCGGGCATGCCGCCGCGCACCGGGCGCAGGTTTTCGGCCAAGGGGGCAGAGCGGACGGCGACGCGGTTGGCGCGGCCACCAGAGCGGCGGTTGCGGGCGGGTTCGCAAGCCTCGCCAATGTCGACCAGATCGTTCATTTGGGGCTTCCTTTGTGCATGAGATCGTCGATGTCGCTGCCGGGCAGGCCGGACAGCAGGGGGGCAAAGATGCCTTCGGTCAGCATGGCGCGGACCGAGGTCACGATGGCGGTCTGGGCCATGCGGGCGACCTGAGAGCCCAGCGAGATGCGGCGGACGCCAAGGGCGGCAAGGTCGGAAACGGTGGCATGGCGCAGGGGTCCGGCGGCAAGGGCGTTCACCGGCTTGCCGACCGAGGCGATGATGCGGGCCAGTTCGCCAACCCCGGGCGGAATCGGGATGTAGAGGAGATCCGCACCGGCGGCCTCGAAGGCTTGCAGGCGGCGGATGCCTTCAGCAAGGTCGTAGGAACCCTGCATCACGCCATCGGCGCGGGCACACAGGATGAAGGGGTGTTTCAGGGCGCGGGCTGCGGCAGAGGCGGCGCGGATGCGCTCGACCGTCAGGGCGAAGTCATAGGATTTGGCCGTGCCGGGGATGGTATCCTCGATCGAGCAGCCCGACAGGCCGGCTTCGGCGGCCAGACGGACGGTTTCGGCCACGCCGTCCGGGTCATCGGTGAAGCCGTTCTCCAGATCGCCATTCACCGGCAGATCGGTGGCTGCGACGATCATTTCGGCATGGGCAAGGGCTTCGTCGCGGCTGAGCGTGCCGCCGTCCAGCCGCCCGAGGGTGAAGGCATGGGCGGCGGAGGACGTGGCGAGGGCGCGGGCGCCAAGGCCCGCCATCAGCCGGGCCGAGCCAATATCCCACGGGTTCGGCATGACAAAGCAGCCGGACTGGTGCAGGTCGTGGAAAGTCTGGTGACGGGTCATGCGCGCACCTTTTCGGATTTGGGGTCATACATCGGGACCAAGGAGGCGATGGCGTCATGGCGCTGGCCCGCAACCTCAATCTCGTAGCGCCCGCCAAGGATATCCGCGTCGGTTTGCCCTTTGGCCGGGACATAGCCCATGCCCACGGCACCGCCAAGGAAATGACCGTAGTTGCCCGAGGTGACCGGGCCGACGATCTTGCCATCACGGACCACAGCCTCGTTGTGGAAAAGCAGGGGTTCGGGGTATTTCAGGCGGAACTGGACCATTCTGCGATCAAGACCCTGATCGGCTTTGCGCAGCACGGCGTCACGGCCGATGTAGGCGGGTTTCTTGCGGCTGGCGGTAAAGCCAAGGCCCGCCTCCAGCACATGGTCCTCGTCGGTGATGTCGTGGCCCCAGTGGCGATAGGCCTTTTCGATGCGGCAAGAGTCCAGCGTGTGCAGCCCGCAAAGCTTCAGGCCAAGGTCGGCACCCGCCTCTTCGATCGCCTCGAAGATATGGGCGGTCTGGTCGGAGGAGGCGTAAATCTCCCAGCCAAGTTCGCCCACATAGGTGACGCGGTGGGCGCGGGCCAGACCCATGCCGATCTCGATTTCCCGCGCCGTGCCAAAGGGATGGGCGGCGTTGCTGAAGTCCTTGGGCGAGACGGCTTGCATCAGGTCGCGGGCCTTCGGCCCCATGATGCACAGAACCGACTCGGCGGCGGTCATGTCGGTGATGGTGGCGAAATCATCACCAACATGAGCGCGCAGCCAAGCAAGGTTGCGCTGCAAGGTGGCACCGGGGACGACCATCAGATAGGCGGTGTCAGACAAGCGGGTGACGGTCAGGTCAGCCTCGATGCCGCCGCGGTCGTTCAGGAGCATGGTGTAGACGATCTTGCCGGGTTCGACGTCCATCTCGGCCGAGCAGAGGCGGTTCAGATAGCGGCAGGCGTCGCGGCCCTCGATGCGGATCTTGCCAAAGGAGGTCATGTCGAAAAAGCCGACGCTTTCGCGGACGGCCATGTGTTCGGCCTTCTGGTTGTCGAACCAGTTCTGGCGTTTCCAGGAGTATTTGTAGGCGGGTTCCTGACCGGCGTTCGCGAACCAGTTGGCGCGTTCCCAACCCGCAACTTCACCGAACACCGCGCCCCGCGCCTTCAGATGGTCATGCAGTGGGGTGCGGCGGACGCCGCGGGCGGTTTCGACCTGACGATAGGGGAAGTGGTCGGCGTAGAGAAGGCCGAGGGTTTCTGTGACCCGCTCTTTCAGGTATTTGCGGTTGCGCTGGAAGGGCTGGGCGCGGCGGATATCGACCTCCCAGAGGTCGAAGGGGGCCTCTTTCTCGACGATCCAGTGGGCGAGCGCCATGCCTGCGCCGCCGGAACCCGCAATGCCGACCGAGTTGTAGCCGGCAGCGATCCAGTAGCCGCCAAGCTCGGGGGCCTCGCCGAGGTAATAGCGGTCGTCGGGGGTGAACGACTCGGGGCCGTTGAAGAAGGTGTGGATGCCGGCGGTCTGGAACAGCGGCAGGCGGTTCATCGCGTTTTCGAGGATGGGCTGGAAGTGGTCCCAATCCTCGGGCAGGGTGTCGAACATGAAGTCGTCGCGGATGCCGTCCATGCCCCAGGGTTTCGCCTTGGGTTCGAAAGCCCCGACCATCATCTTGCCGGCGTCGGATTTGTAATAGGTGCACTCATCCGGCACGCGCAGGACGGGCAGATGGCCCAGACCGGCCACGGGTTCGGTGATGAGGTAGAAGTGTTCGCAGGCGTGCAAGGGCAGGGTGACGCCGGACTGGCCCGCAAGCTCCCTGCCCCACATGCCGCCGCAGTTCACCACGACATCCGTGGCGATATGGCCCGGCTCGCCGTCCTTGGTGAGGTAGTTGACGCCGGTGACCTTGCCACCCGCCTGGGTGACGCCGGTGACCTTGGTGTCTTCAAAGATCTGCGCGCCCTGCATCCGGGCACCCTTGGCCAAGGCCATGGCAATGTTGGCCGGGTCGCATTGGCCGTCCAGCGGCAGGTGGACCGCGCCGACGACGCCGTCGATGTTGAGGTGGGGATACATCGACTTGGCTTCGCCCGGCGAGATTTCCGAGACATCGACGTTGAAGATGCGGGCAACGGTGGCTTGGCGCAGCAGTTCCTCGTGCCGCGCTTCGGTCAGGGCGACCGAGATGGAGCCGACCTGACGCATCCCCGTCTCGACCCCGGTTTCGGCGGCGAGCTTGACGTAAAGATCAGCGGAGTATTTGGCCAGACGGGTCATGTTGGCCGAACCCCGAAGCTGGCCGATCAGGCCCGCGGCGTGCCAGGTGGTGCCCGAGGTCAGTTGCTTGCGCTCCAACAACACGACATCGGTCCAACCCATCTTGGCGAGGTGATAGGCGACCGAGCAGCCCGAGACGCCACCGCCGATAATGACCGCGCGGGATTTGGTGGGGACGCTCATTGGGGGGACTCCGTGGGAACAAGGACGAGTTTGCCGGGGTATTTTCCGGCGACCAGATCCGACTGGGCGCGGGCAATGTCGCGCATCGGATAGGTCTGCGACACGACGGGGCGGATGCGGGCGGCGTTGATGATGGTGACGAGACCCGCAAAAACCTCGCGCGGCTGGTGGGTGGCACCGTGGAGCGTAAGGTCGTTCAGGTAGATCGTGCGCAGATCGCCCTTGACCATCGGCCCCGCAACCGCGCCCGAGGTGGCATAGCGGCCACCTGGTTTCAGGGCGGTCAGGCGTTCGTTGAAGCCGTCGCCGCCGACGACATCGACCACCACGTCAAAGCTGTGGGGCTTCAAGGGGGTCGCGCGGTCGATCACGCTGGCCCCGGCGGAGCGAACAGCGGCGGCCTTGCCGAGCGAGCATTGCCCTGTGACGACCGCCCCACGCAACAGCGCCAGTTGCACCGCCGCCAGCCCGACACCGCCTGAAGCGCCGGTGACCAGAAGCCGTTCTCCCACCGCGACATGGGCGCGGGTCAGAAGATTGTGCGCCGTGCCATGGGCGCAGGGCATGGCGCCAAGCTCGATGTCGCTGAGGGCCGAGGAGGTCACATCATGCAGATGCCGCGCCTTGACCACGCAGTATTGCGCGAAGGCACCGTCGAATTCCGAGCCGATCGAGACAAAGGCGATGGGGTTTTCCCCGGTCGGTTCGTGCTGATTGGTCGGGCAGATCACCCGCGCGCCCAAGGGCAAGCCCTCGACCCCCTGACCCAAGGCCACGACGCGACCGCAGAGGTCACTGCCCTGGATCCGCGGAAAGGCCATCTCGCCCGCCCAGCCGGCGCGGCCCTCGCGGCCATACCAGCCAAGGCGGGTGTTGACGTCGGTCATGTTGACACCTGCCGCCAGAACCCGCACCAGAACCTCGCCCGCGCCGGGGCGGGGCACCGGAATGTCGTCGCGCCAGACCAGCGCCTCGGGCCCGCCGTGGCCGGTCAGTTGTACGCCGGACATGGTGGCTGGCAGGGTCATGCGCGAATCCGCTCGTTCTTGGGGTCCCAAAGCGGCTGGTCGGCCTGAACCGTGGCGGGGTAGCGGGTGCCAAAGATTTCGACCTCGACCTTGGTGCCCGGAACGTTGACCTCGGTTTTCAGCATGCCAAGGCCGATGCAGGCCTGGGCGCGGTGGCCGTAATAGCCCGAGGTCACCTCGCCCACGACTTGGCCGTCCTGCCAGATGGTGGACATGTAGGGCGGGTCCTGATCGCCGGCGTCGATGGTGAGGGTGCAGAAGCGCTTGGTGAC
>JANMCI010000090.1:0-3832 GCA_031361245.1 Rhodobacterales bacterium | reverse complement strand
CTTGGCAATGAAGTCCTTGAACTCTTTTATCATTCCACTGTTCCCTAATCGTAGCGGCCGTTTCAGCCGCGTTTATGCCTGCATTGGCGCATGACCGAAGCAATATTGCACAATCTGCGGCGTTTTTTAACGGGGAAAATTCATGTGTTCGGTGCATATCGCTCAATTGTTGCGGTTTTTCGAACAATCTAGGGGTGATATTCGGGCGCTGGATGCCGGCCTGCCTAGCGTGCAACAGCAATTCGGGGTTCAGGAGCTGAGGTCAGAGGGTCAGCGGACCGCGTCCAGTTCGGCATCGGGCAGAGCGCAATCGCGGGCCACGTCGGGGGCGCAACTGCGCGGGGCGAGGTCGCGGGTCAGGCAAATGCGGACCTCCTGGATCTTGCCCTGCTTGCAGGTGACGGTGACGCCGTCGGCGCTGAGCTGGCGGTTCTTTTCCAGAAAGGCGTCCTGAATGACGCTGGCGTCGATGGTCAGGTCGTGGTCGATCTTGGCGAAAACCGGGGGGATGGTGATGCTGTCACGGGCCCGGCGCAGCGTGGCGAAGTAATCCCGCGCCGACAGGCCGGAACAGCGACCGTGCTTTTTCCACTCGTAAAAGGCCAGACCGGCGCCGCCCATGATGTCGGCCATCGCGGCGGTGTCGGCGCGTGCCGGGTCGGTGCTGGTGGTGAAGCAATCCGACGGATAGCCCGTTTCGTACTGGGGCCAGAGCCCGTGGACGGTGAAGGTCAGGCCGCGGCCCGCGTCGCATTGCGGATCGTGACGATCATCTCCGGTCAGGGCACACCATGCCGGCGACCAGGACAGGGCGAGCAGGTAGTAATCGAACTCTCCGGCCTTGTCGCCGTCGGCCCGGGCGGGATGGCTGGCAAGCAGCGTCAGGATCAACAGGCTGAACAGGCGCATTTTCACTTTCCCTCGGCCAAGAACCGCATTATAGACAGCGCAACTTCCCTGAAAACGAAACTACCGCGACCAAGGTTGCAACCGTTTTCCCGGCCCGAAGAAGATTTGTAAAGGAGAGACCCTGGTGACCAAGCCACTGATGTCGAAAGCCACTGCTGTCTGGCTTGTGGACAACACCACGCTGAGCTTCAGGCAGATTGCCGATTTCTGCGGATTGCATGAGCTGGAAGTGCAAGGCATCGCCGATGGCGACGTCGCGACCGGGGTCAAGGGATTTGATCCGGTCAGCAACAACCAGCTTGACCCGATCGAGATCGAGCGGGGCCAGGCGGACCCCTTGTACAAGCTGAAGCTGAAGTTCATCCAGTCGGCGGTCGGCGAGGAAAAGCGCCGGGGTCCGCGCTATACGCCACTGTCCAAGCGGCAGGATCGCCCGGCTGCCATTCTGTGGCTGGTCAAGTTCCACCCGGAACTGAGCGACGGCGCTGTCGGCAAGCTGGTCGGCACGACCAAGCCAACGATCCTGTCGATCCGCGAGCGCACCCATTGGAACATCAGCCAGATCACCCCGATCGACCCGGTCGCGCTGGGCCTGTGCAAGCAATCCGAACTGGACGCAGCCGTGCAGGCGGCGGCGCGCAAGAAGGCGCAGGATGGCACCGTGATGTCGGACGACGAGCGGCGCAAGCTGGTCTCGACCGAGCAGTCGCTGGGCATGAGCAGTGAGCCGAAGATCCCCTCGGGCCTTGAGGCCTTTACCCGTGATGCCCGTGAAGAAAAGGCGCGCGAGAACAAGCCGGCCGATTTCTCGGACGCCGAGAGTTTTTTCAATCTGCCTGCTGCGGATGACGAGGACGAGGACGACGACGACGAATAAGCCGCAGCCTTCGCAGGACGCTATGGGAGGGGTGGGCTGGTGCCCGCCCCTTTTCATTTGCGGGATGGGTGTGGGGCAGAAGCGCCAGCAGGATAAAATTGCGCATATCTTCCCGGTGGGAAACGTTGACCCATCCAGCGCGGCATGGTTTTCTTGGTGGGCCCACCGGTTGCGTATGTGCATCTTTTGGGTTTGTCGTGGCGGGATTGAGCGCGCCATTGGTCTGAGAGGACGCTGGAGAGGGCCATGACAACGATCGTCGAGACGACCGACGCGGCGAGCAACGGCTCGACCCAATATGCGATGGTGGCAGGGGATGTGTTTTTCGGGACCGCGTCGTCCGGTGCGACGGACTGGATCGCCGTCACGCTGGTCGCTGGGCACACTTACAGCTTTGGGGCCGTGGGGATGGGCGCAGTCGGGTCGGGGGTGACGGACCCTTTTCTGAAACTGCGCGACGCCAATGGTACTGTCCTGAGGCAGAACGACGACGGCGGCCCCGGCTTCAGCGCTGATCTGAGCTTTACCGCAGTGACGAGCGGAACCTATTACATCGAGGTCAAGGCGCTTTATGGGGCCACCAACGGCGCTTACGGGCTTGTGCTGACCGAGGGCGACCGGCCGAGCTATGGCGTCGAACTGGGGGCGGCGGTGCTGTACCGCGACGGGAGCAGTTGGGCCGCCACGCCCGAGACCGCGGTGGTTGTCAGCTGGGGGGTGCGGGCCTCGGGTCCGGCCGAGGACGCCGGCGGCAATGCCGCGCCCTTTTCGGTTCTGAGCACGGCGCAGATCGGCGCGACCGAGCGGGCGCTGGACATGTATGCCGAGGTGGGCAACATCAGCTTTAATCGGGTCAATCCGGGCGGGACCACCAACTCTGCCACCATTCTGGTGGGGGGGTATACCGCGACAGATGACGGTGCCGGAGCCTATGCCTATTTCCCGGGCAGCACCGCTTGGGCCAATTCAGACGGCGATCTGTGGATCAACAATGACAGCGTCAGCACGACCAGTATCCCGGTGGGCAGTTACGACTATTTCGTCTTTCTGCATGAACTGGGCCATGCGATGGGGCTGGATCATCCGGGCGATTACAATGCCGCGCCGGGGGTCACCATCACCTACGACAACGCGGCCCAATTCGTCGAGGACAGCCAGCAGTATTCGGTGATGAGCTATTTCTACGCGACCGACACCGAAGCGCGGGCGCCGACGAGCTATTGCGACACGCTGATGCTGTACGACATCTTTGCCATTCAAGAGATGTATGGGGTGAACAGCGGCACGCGCGGCGGCAATGACACCTATGGCTTCCATGCCACGACGCCGGGCGGGGCTTATGACTTTACCGTCAACACCGATCCGCTGATGTGCATCTGGGACGGTGCCGGGATCGACACGCTGGATCTGTCGGGGTTTGGCGGCAGACAGTTGATCGACCTGAACGACGGAGCGTTTTCGAATGTGGGCGGCTTTCGGGGCAACCTGTCGATTGCGCTTGGCGCGCAGATCGAGAATGCGGTGGGCGGGCGGGGCAGCGACCGGATCTATGGCAACGAGCTGGGCAACGTGTTGAGGGGCGGCAGAGGGATCGACATCCTGTTCGGTGACCTTGGCAATGACAGGCTGAGCGGCAACGCCGGCGCGGACGGCTTTTTCTTCTTGCATGGCGGCGGTCGCGACAGGATCACCGATTTCAACAAGCTGCAGGATATGATCAGCCTGTCGTCTGATCTGTGGGGCGGCGCGACCAAGACCGAAGCCGAGGTTGTGGCCGAGTTTGCCAAGATCAGGAACGGAGTCGTCGTGTTCGATTTCGGCGCGGACGAGCTGACGCTGCTGGGGGTCGGGTCGGTGTCTGGTCTGGCCGACGCCATCGTGCTGTTCTGAGCGGGCACCTGCTGGGCGGTCAGACGCCGCGTCTGGCCCTGAGGGCGGCGCCGATGGTGCCGTCGTCGAGGTAGTCAAGCTCACCGCCAATCGGCACGCCCTGAGCCAGCGACGTGATCCTGACCCCGGCTCCGGCGAGCGCGTCGGCGATGTAAT
>JANMCI010000058.1:0-12334 GCA_031361245.1 Rhodobacterales bacterium | reverse complement strand
CGGCGTCGGTGACGGTCAAGGTGCCGGATGTGGACAGACCCGCGTTGGTCTCGGCCAGGGTGGCGGCTGCCGCATCCCCGGCGCCGACCACGATCACCGGCGCGTCATTGCTGCCGGTGATCGTCACGGTCACGGTCTGGTTTACCCAGCCGCCCATGCCGTCAGAGATCTTGACCGTGTAACTTTCGATGACTTGCTGGCCAGCTGCCAGATACTGTGCAGCGGCATTGTTGAGGTCGTAGGCCCAGTTGACGGTGCCATGGGTCGCGCCTGCCGCTTCGACGACCGAAACTGTCAAGCTTCCCAGTGCATTGGCCGGTCCTGACGTCACGGTCGCGGAGTGGGAGTCGTTGGCATCGACGTCATCAAATCCGAACGCACCGGAAGCTGACATCGAGTCAGTCAGCGAAGCAGTCTGATCGGCGTCTTCGACTACGGACCCAGACCTGATTCCGCCAGACGACAAGGTGACACCATCGTTGGTACCCGTAAGCTTGACCGTCAACGTCGCCATGCTCAGCGTGCCGTTTCCCAGCCGAATGGTATAGGTGATACGATCCTCAATGACCTGTCCCGCGGACAAGCCATTCAGCAACGCTTGCATCGAGGTTGACGAAACATCATAGGCGATCATGCCGTTGACGATCAAAATCTTTGCGCCCAGTTGGGAAAATTCCGCGGCGCTGCCGATATCCGAGGAGATGAGATCGGTCCACATCGCTTCGCCGGTTGTGACGGTGGCATCGCCATTGTTCACCACAACCTGACTCTCTGCTCCCGCAACGATGGCCCAAAGCTGCTTGGCGCCGCCGCCCAGGTCGTTACTCATCACGTCGAAAACATAAGACGATCCTGATCCCTCGATGATTGTCGCGAAGTCGTCCACCGCCTGAGGCGTCAGAAACATTGAGGTCGTGCTGATTCCGGTGCTCAAAGTCGACGTCGCCATAGCGGTATTCCTTCGTTAACTCGATGTTAATTGATCACTGGGACGATGCTCGGGGAGGCAAGTCACCAAATACTCGGCAAGGGTTGTCCCAGAACAGACCCAAATTTTGTCAAACTCTTGCCGTATTTACCGGATCTGGCCATTTTAGAATAGTCAGGCAATCCGGGATAATTTAACGGACCTGTTTCGATTATGGAAACTGAGGTGCACGCTGCCCGGAAATCAATTGGCGCTCTGCCAAGAGATCTCGCTGGCAACAGAACCGACATCTGGCAGATCATGTCGGACAGAACTACGGCTATCGCGGCGCTCTGCCTCATCGACAATGATTCTGGGCGTGCAAAGTCTCTGCGCGGCGACTGCCGGATACTTGATCAGACGGTTCAGGCTGCCCTTGTTCGGCGCACCGGGTCCTGAAACCGCCGGGACGTCAACCGCATGGTTTCAGCCCAGCGCGCGTGCGATGAGCGTCGCCAATTGTGCCTCGCCGGCCCGAAATTCCGCCAGCGTCCTGGAAGTGGATTTCAGGCCGTAGAGCGCCGCCATGATAATGCTTGCAAGGGATGTTGCGCTGCCCATTTCGGGGGGAAATCCCCGCGTCTCGATCCAGCTGGCCAGAACGTCGGCTGCCCGCGCGTTGCCTGCCCGAACCACATCCGATGAAACGGAATGGCTCGCATCCAACAGTTCTGCCCCGTGCCGCGAAGACATGGCCACATCCATGATCTTGCCGTCCTTGGCCACAAAACAGGCGTACAGAGCCTGCTCGGTGCTTTGCCCCGGAATATTCAGCGCGGCCTCCATCGCGACAGCAGTCTGGCCAAAGTGACGGACCGTCAGGCTGCGAACGATGTCCTCCTTGCTGCGGAAATGCTGGTACAGTGCGGTCCGCGACAGGCCGGCATTGTGGGCGATGTCCTCCATCGTGGTTCGCCGATAGCCATAGGCGGCAAAAGCCGAGAAGGCGGCGTCAAGGATGGCGTCTTGCCGGTCTGGCTGTGGAGCGGTCAAGGTCATGGCCAGTATTTTGCAAACCTCGGTTGCATTGTCAATTGACAGTTTGACGAAATATACTCATTTTGTCATGATGTCCGACAGGAGACTCCAATGCCGACCACGCTCACCGTAAATGGCAGACCTGAAACGCTGGATTTGCCCGACAACATGCCGCTTCTGTGGGTTTTGCGGGAAGGGCTGAACCTGACTGGCACCAAATTCGGCTGCGGCATCGCCTCTTGTGGCGCCTGTACCGTGCATCTGAACGGCCAAGCGGTGCGGTCTTGCCAGACACCGCTGTCCGGTGCTGCCGGGGCCAGCATTGTGACGATCGAGGGCCTTGGCACGCCGCAATCGCTCCACGCCGTTCAGGCCGCGTGGCTGGCCGGGCAGGTCGCGCAATGCGGCTACTGCCAGTCCGGGCAGATCATGCAGGCCGCCTCCCTACTGGCCTCGACACCCGACCCGACCGATGAAGAGATCGACGCGGCGATGGAGGGCAACCTGTGCCGCTGCGGCACCTATCCTCGCATCCGCGCCGCTGTCAAAGACGCGGCCCAGCGCATGAAAGGGCTCTGACATGGCCAAAATTGGCAAAATCGTCCGGCGCACCTTCCTTTTTGGGGCCTTGGCCCTTGCTGGTGGCGCGGCCTTTGGCTGGTGGAAGCACAAGACCCCCTATGGCAACCCGCTGGAGGATGATCTGGCCGAAGGGGCAACAACGCTCAACCCATATGTCATGATCGACGGGAAAGGCGTGACCATCGTGACCCCGCGGGCCGAGATGGGGCAGGGCGTTCACACCACCCTTGCGGCCCTCGTGGCCGAGGAGCTGGATCTTGATTTGGCTCAGGTGACGGTGATCCACGGACCCGCCTCGAACGCCTATTTCAACGCGGGCGTGCTGGAGGAAGGCGCGCCATTTCAGCCGATCGACACCGGCTGGATGGCTGAGACTGTGCGCGGTGCGATGCATGTGCCGGGCAAGTTGCTGGGCCTGCAGATCACCGGCGGCTCATCTTCGATGATCGACGCCTTTGACAAGATGCGTCTCGCCGGGGCGGCTGCGCGCGCCGCCCTGGTGCAGTCAGCTGCAGCCCGTCTCGGCGTTGACGCTGCCACTCTGAAAACCGAAGGCGGCGCGGTCATCGCCGCTGACGGCACCAGACTGACCTATTCGGAACTGGCGGGTGATGCCGCAAAACAGTCACTGTCCACCGCCCCAGAGCCGAAACCGCGCGACCAGTGGCGCCTTCTGGGCAAGACTCAGCCCCGCGTCGACATGCTGGGAAAAGTCACCGGCACGGCGCCCTTCACTGCCGATCTTCGTCTGCCAGGCATGCGCTTTGCCACTGCGCGCACCAATCCCGGCCTTGGTTCCGGCCTCAAGAGTTTTGATGCGACTGCCGCCCAAGCCATGCCCGGAGTCGAAAAGATCCTCGAAATCCCCGGTGGCGTCGCAGTCGTCGCCACCTCGACCTGGGCGGCGTTTCAGGCCGCCGATGCCATCACCTTTGATTGGGAACCCGCCACCTATCCCGCCGACAGCGCCGCCATCGCCAAAGTCCTGAGTGACAGCTTCACCCCCGACCGCAAGGACAGCCGGAACCGCAACGATGGCGATGTCGAGGCCGCCTATTCCGCCCCCTACCTTGCCCATGCCACGATGGAACCGATGACCGCCGCCGCCCTGCTCAAGGACGGGCAACTCACCGTCTGGGCCGGGAATCAACTCCCCACCCAGATCCTCGTCGAGGGGGCCGCGATCACCGGTCTGCCGGAAACCGCCATCCGCGTCGAAACCCGCCTGATGGGAGGCGGCTTCGGTCGCCGGGCCGAGATGGACATCATCAAACAGGCCGTGACCGTGGCCAAGGCGATGGAAGGCACTCCCGTCCTGCTGACCTGGAGCCGTGAGGAAGACATGACCCACGACGCCTACCGCCCTGCAGCGCTGGCGCGCGTGACGGCCAAGGTCGAGGGCAGCCTGATCACCGCCTTCGACTATGCCACCGCCTCTTCCAGTGTGGTGGAAAGTCAGGCCGGGCGGCTCGGTTATTCCCTGCCCGGTCCCGACGCCACCATCGTTCAGGGCGCATGGGACCAGCCCTATACCTTCGCCAATTTCCGCGTCACCGGTTACCGCGCCCCGGCCATGGTTCCGGTCGGCTCGTGGCGCTCGGTCGGCAATTCGCAGAACGCTTTCTTCATGGAAAGCGCGGTCGACGAGTTGGCCCATCTCGCCAAGGCCGATCCTTTGGAGTTTCGCCTGTCCCATCTGACCCATGAGCCGAGCCGCATGGTCCTGCAGCGCGTGGCCGAGATGTCCCGTTGGGGCAAGGCCCCGGCGGGAAGGGCGCGCGGTGTTGCGTTCTGCATGTCCTTTGGCGTGCCTGTGGCCGAAGTGATCGAGATCGAGGAAACACCGGACGGACTGCGCCTGACCGGGGCATGGGCCGTCGCCGATGTCGGCGTGGCCCTTGATCCGGGCAATCTGCAGGCTCAGGTCTCGGGTGCCATGGTCTATGGCCTCTCTGCCGCGGTCCGGGGCGAGATCACCTTTGCCGAAGGCCGCGCCCAGCAATCCACCTTCTGGGATTATGAGCCTTTGCGGATGCCGCAACTGCCCGCCATCGTCGTGGAAGTGCTGGAAAACATGCCCGAACTGCGCGGCATTGGCGAGCCTGGTCTGCCCCCGGCTGCGCCTGCGCTGGCCAATGCGGTCTTTGCCCTGACCGGGCAGCGGCTACGCGACATGCCCTTTGGCAAGGCTGCCAAATTCGCCTGAGGTAATAATTTACTAAATTCTATCTTCCCCATTTGCCGTGGGCTGGTAGGACTATGGCAAACGAGGGGGATCTCATGACCATTCGCTGGGGAATCATCGGGCCGGGTGCAATTGCCAACAATTTCGCCGATGGTCTGGCGCAGTCGGAAAGTGGCCAGCTGACCGCGATTGCCAGCCGGGATCCGGCGCGGCGCAAGACCTTCGGCGACAAGTACGCCGTGCCGCTGGCCAAGCGCTATGCCGATCATGCCGCCCTTCTGGCCGACAAGGAGGTCGATGCGGTCTATGTCTCGACCCCGCATCCCTGGCATGCGGAACTGTCGATTGCGGCGCTCAGGGCGGGCAAACATGTGCTGTGCGAAAAGCCTGCGGGGATGAACTCGGCCGAAGTTGTGGCGGTCACAGAAGTTGCCCAGCAGGAAGGGCGCTTCTTCATGGAAGCTTTCATGTACCGCTGCCATCCCCAGATCGCCCGTGTGCTGGAGATCATCGCCTCGGGCGAGATCGGCGTGCCCTATCACATCAAAAGCCATTTCGGCTTTGATGCGCCCTACCGTCCCGGCTCGCGGCTTTATGACATGGCGCTGGGCGGTGGGGCCATTCTGGATGTCGGCGGCTATCCGGTTTCGCTGGCGCGGCTGATCGCAGGTGCCTCTGCGGGCCAACCCTTTGCCAATCCGGTTTCCGTCAAGGGCACGGGCGTTCTGGCTGAAACTGGTGTCGATGCCGTGGCTTACGGCCTGCTCACATTTGAAAACGGGTTCACGGCAGAGATTGCGACAGCCTGTGGCCGCAACATGGACAATAGCGCCGTGATCAGCGGGCCACTGGGCCAGATCACCGTCAACGACCCTTGGGTGCCCGGTCGCAACGTCGGCCCGTCCGATGCCTCCATCCATGTGACCGTGGGCAAAGAGACGCGCACCGAAGTGTTGCGCGACCCCCGCATGCTGTTCGCTTTCGAGGCCGAACTCGTCAGCCGTGCTATCGCGGACGGCAAGTTGCAAGCCCCCCATCCTGCGCCGTCCCATGCCGACAGTATCGGCAATAACGAAGTGCTGGACAAATGGCGGGTCGAAGTCGGCTACCACACCTTCGCGGAAAATCCAGAAACCAACCGCGTGCTGCCCGGGGTTCTGCCCAAAAGCTTGCCGCTGATGCCGAAAATCAGTCTGGAGGGCCTGTCAGAGCCGATTTCCAAACTCATCCTTGGCTGCGACAACCGTAATACCGTGGCCGAAGGCGCCATCGTCTGGGATGCCTGGTTCGAGGCGGGGGGCAATGCCTTTGACACCGGATTTGTTTACGGCGGCGGCCTGCACGAAAAAGTCCTTGGTGACTGGATAAAGGCACGCGGAGTTGCCAAGCAGGCGCTTGTTGTGGTCAAGGGTGCCCACAGCCCCTATTGCACCCCCCGCGCCATCGGGATTCAGCTGGATATCTCGCTGGAGCGGCTTGGGTTGAGCTCTGCGCCGATCTACATCATGCACCGCGACAATCCCGATGTTCCGGTGGGCGAATTCATTGACGCTCTCAATGTCGCGAAGCAGGCGGGCAAAATTGGCATATTCGGCGGATCGAACTGGTCCCCGGCACGTCTGGCCGAGGCGAACGCCTATGCCGCAGCCAAGGGGCTGGAGCCATTCCGCATCCTGAACAACAATCTGTCGCTGGCCGTGATGGAAAAGCCGGTCTGGGCGGGCTGCATCACCTCCAACACGCCGGAGACGCTCGCCTTCCTGCGTCAAGATGGGGTGGCGCATCTGTCTTGGTCAAGTCAGGCGCGCGGCTATTTCCTGCCCGATACGCTGCGCAACCGCTTGCCGGCCGATACGGCACCTGAAACCTGCTTTGGCAGCCCGGCCAATGCCGAACGGCGCAAGCGGGCCGAGGCGCTGGCCGTGGAGCGCGGGGTGAGCGCGCATAACATTGCGACGGCATGGGTCCTTTGTCAGAGTTTCCCCTCTTTGGCCCTCATCGGCCCACGCAGCCCGGGCGAGATCGTCTCGACCATGCCGGGTGCGGCGCTGATCCTGTCCGAGGCCGAGGTTCTGTGGCTCAATCTGGAGCGTGACAGCCGCTAACCTGAAAACGGCGGCGCCCCGACCTTGCACCCGGTTTCACCGCCGGCCTTGCGCCGCCCGCACCGTGTGCGCCTGTGGTGGCGGCGCAGGCGCGGAATGGCGGGGCAGGCTTCGGGACCTCAGTCGTTTGCCGGCACGGAAAGGGTCTTGCCAATCTTGCTGGTCGATTTCGGGCCGAACCGCTTGGGCTCGGTTGCGCCGTTCTGACCACTGGCCGCTTCCCGCTCTGCGGCAAATTGCGGGCCGGTGCCGGTAACCTCTCCGACATAAGCCATCACCCGGCCCTCTACTGCCCAAAGGTCAACCGTCTGGTAAATCACCATCCCGGAAATGGCGACCAGGGGCAGGGCTACCAGATTGAGCAGACTGCGGAATTGCGTTGTCTGCGCCCGCAGGCGCAGCAAAAGCTGCGCCAACTTGGCCGCAGGCCAGCCCCCCAGCGCCGCAAGAGACAGCAGCAGGACCTCTGGCAACGGTGGTTGGCCCGCGACCTCACGATGCTTGTCCATGGCAAACGCGGTGAATGTTGCCAAGTTCAAGGCAAGAAGGCCCGCGATGAGCCCTGCCGCCAGGAGTTCGATGGTCTCAGATGTGAGCATTGTTTGTTCCATGCCACCGGTGTGCGGGCGGATCATGGCCGGATTGCGGGTCTTTCGGGCCCACACCGGGGCGATTTTCGCCAAATGCTGCGATCGGTGTCAATCCATCCATGGCAATGCCGTCCCGGGGGGCTCGAAGCCCCGCGAGACGGCTTTCAGTCCCGGGTCACACGGCCGAAAAGCCGTTGTCCACGAACAATTGCGTTCCATTGACGAATTCCGCATCGTCAGACGCCAGATACAGCGCCGCCCGCGCAATATCGTCCGGCCGCCCCATCCGCCCCTGAGCCGCCCGTATCGCCGCCGCGCTCACATCGACCCCAAGGGCGCTCAATCCGGCTACTTCACGCTGACCGTGCGGTGTTTCGATGAACCCCGGACACACGGCATTGCAGCGGATGCCACGGTCGCGGAACTCGACGGCAATGGCACGGGCGAACATGTGGCACGCACCTTTGGTCGCGTCATAAAGCACCTCATTGGGCGTGCCATACACCGCCGAGATCGAAGAGGTGCACACGATGGCGCCCTTGCCCGCCTCCAGCATCATCGGCAGCACTGCGCGGGTCATCAGATACATCGACTTCACGTTGACGTCGAAGAGGAAGTCCCAATCCTCCTCGGTCGTCTCGAGGAAGGGTTTGATGACGATGGTGCCAGCATGGTTGAACAGCACGTTCACTGGGCCAAGCTGCCCCTTGATCACGGCCACCGCCGCATCTACCTCGGCCTTCTTCGAGACATCAGCCGTGGCAAAGACCACCCTTCTGCCCTGAGTGACCAGTTCGAAGGCCAGCGCCTGCCCGTCCTTCACGTTGCGGTCGATGATCCCGACCGCCGCGCCCTCGGCCGCGAACAGGCGCACTGCTGCCGCTCCGCATCCCGTGGCCCCGCCTGAAACGATGGCCACCTTGCCCTTCAACCTGTCGCCCATGATCCCCTCCGCTTTTCGGCCAAGCCTATCAGCGAGGGGGCCATGTGCAAGCCTCAGGCCAGAACGACCGACACATCCACATTGCCGCGAGTCGCGTTGGAATAGGGGCAGATCTCATGCCCGCGCGCCGCGATCTTTTCGGCGACCTGCCGGTCCACCCCCGGCATCGACACTTCCATCTGCACCGTCAGCCCAAACCCGCCGCCCGGCCCCGGACCAAAGCCCACCTTGGCCTTGACCGTCGCCGTATCGGGCATGGCACCCAGCTTTTCGGCCCCTGCCGCATAGCGCATCGAGCTGAGGTAGCAGGCCGCATAGCCCAGGGCGAACAGCTCCTCCGGGTTATGCCCGGCGCCGCTGCCGCCAAGCTCCTTGGGAGCGGCCATCGTGACCGTCAGCTTGCCATCCGCCAACTTGGCCAAGCCGTTGCGCCCGCCACCGCTGGCCGTGGCCTCGGTCGAATACTTCACGTCGATGGTCATGCTGATTACTCCATAGCGATTAAATCGTGCGCGATTGATATGATGCGATTCGCCACAAGTCAATCCCTTGCGATCATATCGTGCGCGATGTAATGTGACCTTGGAGGCCCCGATGTCCCTTACCCCGTCCGACCTGCTTTGTTTCGCGCTGTATTCGACCAGCCACGCCATGCAGCGCGCCTATGCGCCGCTGCTGGACCCGTTCGGCATGACATATCCGCAGTATCTGGTTTTGCTGACCCTCTGGTCCGAGGATGGCCAGTCGGTGGGCCAGATCGCGCGGGCCTTGCAGCTTGAATCCAACACGCTGACGCCGCTTCTGAAGCGGATCGAGGCTCAGGGGCTGATCCAGCGCAGTCGCAGCACCAGTGATGAACGCCAGGTCATCGTCTCGCTGACCGCAAAGGGCCGGGCGCTGGAGGCCGATCTGCGCCACGTTCCGAATTGCATTGGGGAGCGTAGCGGAATGGACCAGCCCAGCCTGAAGGCATTGAAGGACCAGGTTGTGCGCCTTCGCGGGGCGCTGAACCGGCAGGATTAGAGACTGTTCAGCCGCTCCAAAGCCCATGCAGCGGCATCGGCGACGGCCTCGTCGGGGTCGTTCAGATGGCGCCGGGCCGCATCGGTCAGGTGCGGTTGACCAGAATTGCCGATGGCGTAAAGCACGTTGCGAACAAAGCGGTCGCGCCCGATCCGCTTGATCGGGCTGCCGGAAAACCGCGCGCGGAAGGCGGCATCGTCCAATCCGGCCAATTCCGCCAGTTCCGGCGCACCGACGCGCGGCGCATAGCCCATCTCGCTGGCGGCAACGGCAAACTTGTTCCACGGACATACCGCCAGACAGTCGTCACACCCATAGATCCGGTTGCCCATCAGGGCGCGCAAGTCAGGCT
The DNA here is from genome assembly GCA_031361245.1 of Rhodobacterales bacterium. Taxonomy (GTDB): domain Bacteria; phylum Pseudomonadota; class Alphaproteobacteria; order Rhodobacterales; family Rhodobacteraceae; genus Stagnihabitans. The sequence goes on along the minus strand of JANMCI010000058.1, from coordinate 2,609 downwards.
CTATCCGGCCCTTGTGCTCGATTGTCAGGTAGGAAATGCAGCGCCGTGCGTCCAATTGGTAAGGGGCGGGAAAGGCGTTCGTCGGGCAGATATCCAGACATGCGGTGCAGGTGCCGCAATGGCTGACCTCTGGCGCATCCTTTGGCAGATCAAGCGTGGTAAAGATCGCCCCCAGAAAGACCCAGTTGCCCAGATCGCGGCTCAAAAGATTGGTGTGTTTACCCTGCCAACCCAGACCCGCCGCCTGCGCCAAAGGCTTCTCCATCACCGGCGCGGTGTCGACAAAAACCTTGATCTCGCACGGCGCCTGTTGGGTCAGCCAGCGCCCGAGCCGCTTCAGCCGTTTCTTGACCAGATCGTGGTAATCCCGCCCCTGCGCATAGACGGACACCGCCGCGCGGTCACGCTCTGCCAACACCGCCAGCGGGTCACTCTTTGGCGTATAGGCCTCGGCCAGCATGATCACCGACCGCGCCCCGGGCCACAGTGCCGCGGCAGACCCGCGCCACGCCTCGCGCTCTTCCAGCCATCCCATCTGACCGTGCCGCCCGTCGGCCAGAAACGCCCTGAGCCGCCCGGCACCCTCTGGCACCGCATCGGGTGCGCAAATTCCCATGCCGGCAAAGCCCACTGCCTTTGCCTCTGCCGCCAATCTGTCGTGCAACCCGTCCATTCCGTCTCTTAACCCTTTTTTCTGCCCTGCGGCAAAGACACAATCTTGCATCAACGCGCGGCGCTTCCCAGATGTCAGTCAGGCCAATGCGAATGTGCCACTTGTGGGCGTTCGCCATGGTGCTGCAAAGGAGACTGTGATGAACCTTGAGAAATTTACCGAACGGTCCCGCGGCTTTCTGAACGCCGCCCAGACCATCGCAACGCGCGACAGCCATCAGCGCCTTGCTCCCGAGCATTTGCTGAAAGCAATTATGGATGACGAGCAGGGTCTCGCCTCCAACCTGATCCGGCGTTCGGGTGGCGAGCCTCAGCGCGTGACCGAAGCCTTGACCCTGACCCTTGCCAAGTTGCCCAAGGTGTCAGGCGACGCCCAGCCCTTCATGGACCCCGGTCTGGTCAAGGTGCTGGACGAGGCGGAGAAGGTTGCCAAGAAAGCTGGCGACAGCTTTGTGCCGGTCGAGCGCATTCTCATGGCGCTGGCCATGGTGGCGTCCAAGGCAAAAGAGGCTCTGGATGCCGGCGCAGTGACGGCGCAAAAGCTGAATTCTGCGATCAATGACATCCGCAAGGGCCGAACCGCTGACACCGCGTCCGCCGAGGAAGGCTATGACGCGCTGAAGAAATACGCCCGCGACCTGACCGAGGCCGCCGAGCAGGGCAAAATCGACCCTATCATTGGCCGTGACGACGAGATTCGCCGCACCATGCAGGTCCTGTCGCGCCGCACCAAGAACAATCCCGTGCTGATCGGTGAACCGGGCGTGGGCAAAACCGCCATCGCTGAAGGTCTGGCGCTGCGCATCATCAACGGTGACGTCCCCGAGAGCTTGCGCAACAAGAAACTGATGGCGCTGGACATGGGCGCGCTGATCGCAGGCTCCAAATACCGCGGCGAGTTTGAAGAGCGTCTGAAAGCGGTCTTGAACGAAGTCACCTCGGCCAACGGCGAGATCATTCTCTTCATCGACGAAATGCACACGCTGGTTGGCGCGGGCAAAAGCGACGGCGCCATGGACGCCGCCAACCTCATCAAACCCGCCCTCGCACGGGGCGAGTTGCACTGCGTCGGCGCCACCACCCTCGATGAATACCGCAAGTACGTCGAGAAAGACGCGGCCCTTGCCCGGCGTTTCCAGCCCGTCATGGTCTCTGAACCGACGGTCGAGGATACCATCTCGATCCTGCGCGGCATCAAGGAGAAGTATGAACTCCATCACGGCGTCCGCATCAGCGACTCTGCCCTCGTCGCTGCGGCAACCCTCAGCCACCGCTACATCACCGACCGCTTTCTGCCCGACAAGGCCATCGACCTGATGGACGAAGCGGCCAGCCGTCTGCGGATGGAGGTCGACAGCAAGCCCGAAGAACTGGACCAGTTGGACCGTCAGATCCTGCAGTTGCAGATCGAGGCCGAGGCGTTGAAGAAGGAAGACGACGCGGCGTCAAAGGACCGGTTGGAAAAGCTGGAAAAAGAGTTGGCCGAGCTTCTGGAACACTCCTCCGAGATGACCGCCAAATGGCAGGCTGAACGTGCCGCTCTGGAAGTGTCGCGCGACCTGAAAGAGCAACTTGACCGCGCCCGCGCCGAACTGGATCAGGTCAAGCGTGACGGCAATCTTGGCCGCGCGGGCGAGCTGTCCTACGGCATCATTCCCGGTCTGGAAAAGAAACTGGTCGATGCCGAGGCCCGCGAGGGTGACGCCTTGGTGTCCGAAGCCGTATGGCCCGAACAGATCGCCGAGGTGGTTGAACGTTGGACCGGCATCCCGACCTCCAAGATGCTGGAGAGCGACCGCGAAAAGCTTCTGAAGATGGAAGACGAGCTTGGCAAGCGTGTCGTCGGTCAGCATACCGCGGTTCTGGCGGTGTCCAACGCCGTTCGCCGTGCCCGTGCGGGCCTGAATGACGAGGGGCGGCCTTTGGGCAGCTTCCTG
>JANMCI010000041.1:0-9566 GCA_031361245.1 Rhodobacterales bacterium | reverse complement strand
CGTCCCGTTGCAACGGGCCATCGCTGGCAGGACTCCGGTGCGCCTCTGGCCTTGGCCCACCCCGAAATTGAGGTTCCCGCCCATTGGCCGCTGGCCGAAACCCGTTTGCATCTTTGGCTCGGCGGCGAAGGACTGGTGCGTCTGATCGGTGAGCGCACGCACAGTTTTGGCCTGAACCCGCCGCATATGGACTTCCTGCCGCGCGAGCGTCGCTTTCGGGTCGAGGCCGATTGCGTCGCGCGTCTGCCACAGGGAGTGCCCAATTATGACGCCGCCGTCGGCCGCACCGAACTGGTATGGTCCGAGGTCGATCTGGCCGATTTCATTCGGTTGCAGCGTCAGGTCGTGGAAATGGTTCGTGCCCTTGGCGGGCATGAAGTGGAACCCTGGCCGGTTCCCAACTACTTTCCGAACCGCAAACATCCGTCGCACTCAGAGCCGCACGCCGCCTGCAAACCCGTGATGGATCTGGCCGAAGCCGCGTTTCACCTGCTGGATTGGCCGACGGAAACCGCAGCCTACCTGCGCCGTATTGCAGGAACCAGAGAGACCCGGTCAATCTGGCTTCTTCCTGACCTTTCAGGCGTGTCAGAGCCGCTATCAGACAAGACCCGCGCCTCCGTCGTGGTCGCGCGGGACCATCTTCGAACCGGGCTCAAGGCGTTACAGAGCCGCTTTCCGCAGGAAGGCACGCTCGCAGCGACCGGCCATGCCCATATTGACCTGGCCTGGCTTTGGCCGATGGTCGAGACCCGCCGCAAAGGCGTGCGCACATTCCACACCGCCCTTCAACTGATGGACCAGTTCCCCGAGTTCCAGTTCAATCACTCCACCGCCCAGCTTTATGATTTTGTCCGTCAGGACGACCCCGCCCTGCTTTCCGCCATCACCGAAAAGGTGAGCGCCGGTCAGTGGGAGCCGATCGGCGCCATGTGGGTCGAGCCCGACACCAATATGCCCTCGGGCGAATCGCTGATCCGACAACTTCTCTATGGCATCCGCTGGTTCGACCGCCAGTTCGCCCGTCGCAGCACCGTCCTCTGGCTGCCCGATGTCTTTGGCTTTTCGCCCGTTCTGCCACAGCTTCTGCGGCAGGTCGGCATGACCTCGGTGTTCACCATCAAGACCAACTGGTCAGAGAAGAACAAACTGCCGCATGACCTCTTCCACTGGCAGGGGCTGGATGGGTCCGAAGTCATCATGCACACCTTTGAAAACCCCGCCGACGGCTACAACGCCGAGATGGGGCCGCGGGCAACCCTTGGCACTTGGGGGAACTATCAGGACAAGGAGACGCATCCCGAGAGCCTCTTGTGTTATGGCCACGGCGATGGCGGCGGCGGTCCCACCGAAGACTACATCCTGCGTCTGCGCCAGATGCAGGACTTTCCGGTCGTCCCCAAGATCAGCCACACCAATGTCAGCGACTGGTTCGCCGCGATTCCCGCTCGCCTGACCGCGCCTTTGCCGAAATGGGTTGGTGAGATCTATCTGGAATACCACCGTGGCACGCTGACCACCCAAGGCCGCACCAAATACCTGCATCGCCGTGCTGAACGTGCGCTCATCACTGCCGAGATCCTGTCGTCAATGACCGCCCTGCGCGGCGCGGCCCTTCCCGCCTCGTTAGAGACGGATTGGCACATCCTTCTGCGGAATGAATTCCATGACATCCTGCCCGGCTCGTCCATTCGCGAAGTCTATGAAGTCGCCGAGGCCGAGCTTGCAGGCGTGATCACCGCAGGCAAGGCGCGTCAGGCCGAAGCCATGGCGTCCCTGGTCAAAGGCTTCTCTGGCGGCGATACCCAAGGCATCGTGGTGGTGAACCCGGACCTTTCGCCGCGCCCCCTGCGCCTTGCCTCCGACACCAACTTGCCGGGTGGCCAATCCGTCGACGGCGGCCAAATTCTTGCCGCTCCAGCGATGATCACGGGACTGTCCGTCCTGTCGATAAAGTCTGCCTCTCTGCCTGTTTCATCGGGCCTTTCGGTTTCGCCGTTGCGGCTGGAGAATGATTTCGTCAAGGTCCGTCTGAACGCCGACGGCACGCTTGCCAGCCTTTGGGACAAGCGTGCGGCCCGCGAATGTCTGTCCGGGCGCGGCAACCAGATTTGGGCCTTTGTCGACAAACCACGCTATTTCGACGCCTGGGACATCGAAGAGGATTACGAGGCGAACGGACAGGAGCTGCTGTCACAGGGCAATGCCAAGGTTGTGGAATCGGGCCCGCACCGCGTTGCCGTCCGGATCGAGCGCAAGTTCGGCGCAAGCTCGGTCACTCAGACCATCCGCCTGTGGGCCAACTCGCCCCGCGTCGAATTCAAGACCGATATCGACTGGCACGACCGGCGCGTCCTGCTGAAATCGCGCACGCCGCTGGCCATTCATGCCGATCACGCCACCTTCGAATGTGCCTGCGGCGTGATCCGCCGTCCAACCCACCGCAACACGCCGTGGGACGCCGTCAAGTATGAGGTCGCTGGCCACCGCTTTGCCGACCTGTCCGAGGCCGGGTTCGGCGTTGCGCTGCTGAACGACGGCAAATACGGCCATGACGTATCGGGCAACGTGATGGGCCTCAGCCTGCTGCGCTCCCCGGTGTTTCCCGATCTTCTGGCGGATGAAGGCAGGCAAAGTTTCACCTACGCCCTGTTGCCCCATCTTGGTGACTGGTCCGAAGGCGGCGTTCTGGCTGAGGCCGAGGATTTGAACCAGCCGCTGCTTTGTTCCGCCGCGAGTGTCGCCACGGATCAGAATTGGACAGCCATTCAGATGGCGGGTCGTCCCCTCGCCCTGTCCGCCCTAAAACCGGATGAGGCGGGCGAGGGCCTCATCCTGCGTCTTTACGAGCCTTCGGGCGGTCGCAGCCAGCCGCAGATTGCCTTGCCGGATGGTTGGGTCGTTGCAGGGCAGGTCAACCTTCTGGAAGAGCCCGTCGACGGTGACCTCACCTTCGGCCCGTTCCAGATCCGAAGCCTGAGGTTGACCCGCAAATGATCTCGATTCTTGACCTTGAAACCCCGGCTGTGCTGATCGACCTTGATGTGGTCGAGGCCAATATCGAGCGTGCACAGAGCCTTTTTGACACGTTCGGCATCGGCTTTCGCCCCCATGTCAAAACCCACAAGATCCCCTTTTTGGCCGAGCTTCAGATGAAGCAAGGGGCTATCGGCATCGCGGCGCAAAAGATCTCGGAGGCCGAAGTGTTCGCGAATGCTGGCTTCAATGACATCACGCTCTGCTTCAACCTCCTGTCCCCCGCCAAGATCGCTCGCCTTCGCACGCTTTCCGAAACCTGCCACATCACGGTGGTGGCCGACAATCTTGCTGTCGTCCGCGCCTTGTCGGCTGGCATGTCGGGCGCGGAAACGCCGCTTGACGTGCTGGTCGAATGCGAAACCGGAATGGCCCGGTGCGGGGTCCAATCTCCCCAAGCCGCCTGCGATCTGGCTGCGGCCATTGCATCATCGCCGGGCCTGAACTTTGCCGGCCTGATGACCTATCCACCCCCCGGCGCCACGCTCGAGGTCCAGTCCTTTCTGACCGAGGCGCGCGATCTCTGCCTCTCGGCAGTCGGCCAGTGCGCCGTGATTTCCGGTGGCGGAACGCCGTCGCTGCTGGATGCCGGCCTCGCTCCGGTTCTCACGGAATACCGTGCCGGCACCTATATCTACAACGACCGTTCCCTTGTGGCGCGCGGGGCCTGCACATTGGACGACTGCGCTCTGACTGTGCTTGCCACCGTGGTCAGCCGTCCGACCGATCGTCGCGCTGTTCTTGATGCCGGCTCCAAGTCGCTGACCTCCGACCTGCTGGGTTTGCGCGGCTATGGCACCATTCTGGGCTTTCCGGACGCCGATATCACCGGTCTTTCCGAAGAGCATGGCCATGTCACCCTGAAAACAGGCTCTGACTTGCCAGAAATCGGCCAAAAGCTGCAGATTGTCCCCAATCACGCCTGCCCGGTCAGCAACCTTGTGGACAGGGTCACTTTCCACCGCTCCGGCACAGTCGTGCGCGAAGCCGAGGTCGCTGCCCGCGGCACCGTGATCTAACCGCGCGCCTGCCTTTCCAGCCTTGCGCGCTGAAAAGCCACCATATCGGCGGCAGGCTGGTTTTCTTGCAGGAACACCAGAAACGGGTCGGCCACATCGGTCCTGATCCCAGCCAGTTCCTCGACCACGGCCAACCCGCAGAACGGCACCACCGCTTCCGAATAGCCGCCCTCATGCGCCACGACCAGTCGCCCGCCACACAGATCTGACGCAAGGCCCATGATCCTTCGCGTCAGCGCCCTGAACGTTTCAGAATGCGCCAGCATCCGCGCCAAAGGGTCATATCCATTGGCATCCAACCCGCAAGCCACCACGATCAGATCGGGGTCAAAGGCCCTGACCTTGGGCTCGACCAGCAGCTCGACCGCGTCGAGATAGGTTTGATGGCCGCCGCCCGGCAACAGCGGTATGTTCAGATTTGCGCCAAGACCCGGCCCGGCCCCGGTTTCCGATATTAGACCCTGATATGCCGGAAAACAGTTCTCCTGATGCAGGGAAATCGTCAACGTGTCGCCGCGATGATAATAGATTTGCTGCGTTCCGTTGCCGTGATGAACGTCCCAGTCGACCACGGCAACCTTCAACGGCCCCATGTAAGCCCTCACCGCCTCCAGCGCCACAGGGATGTTGGCGAGCAGGCAAAACCCCATCGCCGCATCCGGCAGACAGTGGTGTCCGGGCGGGCGGGCCAAGGCGTAGGCGTTCGCCACCGCTCCTTGCATTACATCATGAACAGCCCGCTTGACCAAACCTGCGGAAAGCGCTGCAATTTCGAATCCTCCCCGCGAAAAAGGTGAGTCTTCGCCCAGAAAACCACCGCCGGCGTCGGACATCGCCCTGAAGCGGTCGAGGTAATCTTCGGTATGAATCCTCTGCAAATCCGCACGTGTTGCCGGCTCGGCCCGCCGCACATCAAGTTTGCCGAGCAGCCCGGACACCTCCAAAAGATTGCGAAATCGGCGTTTGGTCTCTGGGCTTTCACTCTGTCCGCCGCTGGCCATCGGCTGCAAATAGCCGCCAACCTGCAGGAACAGAACTTGTTCACCGGCTGAATGCCACATGCAGCGCTCGTCGTGGTAAAATCCGGTACCCATCTCGCCCCCCTTTCTTGTCAGGATGACACGCGCATCGGGCAAGTCCAGCCTCTTGCGCCCCGCGCCCAAATCCCGTCAGATCGGAAAAACAGAAAGGCACGCCGATGACCCTCGTCTATGGCTACCCCGCCTCGGCCCGGCACATAACGCCTCCCGGCCATCCCGAACGGGTGGATCGGCTGGACGCCGTCGAACAGGGGCTTCTCGGGCTGGGCGTGACCCGGCGCACGGCACCCCTCGCTGCCGAATCCGACCTTCTGCTGTGTCACCCTGCCACCTATATCGCCCGCATTCGCGCCGCCGAACCGACCAAAGGCATCTCCCAGCTCGATCCCGACACGTGGATGTCGCCAGGCTCGTTCGATGCAGCCTCGCATGCCGTCGGCGGCGCCTGTGCCGCTGTCGACGCCGTTCTGAAGGGCGAGGACAGCAACGCTTTTGTTATCGCCCGCCCGCCGGGTCACCATGCCGAGACCGCCACGCCGATGGGGTTCTGTCTGTTCGGCACCGTCGCCATTGCTGCAAAACATGCTCTGTTAAGGCTGAAAAGGGTCGCGGTGATCGATTTTGACGTCCATCACGGCAACGGCACGCAGGACCTTTTGTGGAACGAGTCCCGCGCCCTTTTCATCGGGTCGCATCAGATGCCGCTTTGGCCCGGCACGGGCGAGCGTTCGGAACGTGGCGCACACCATCAGATCCTCAACATCCCCCTCGTTCCCGGCTCTGACGGTGCCACCATGCGGACGGCATTTGACGCCGAGGCCTTCCCGGCCATCGACGCCTTCAAACCCGAGCTCATCCTCATCTCGGCCGGATTTGACGCCCATGAGGATGACCCGCTTGCCGGTCTGAACTGGGTGGCCGAGGATTACGCCTGGCTCACCCGCCGCCTTTGCGATCTGGCCGACAAACATGCGCAAGGCCGGGTGGTATCCTGCCTTGAGGGCGGTTATGATCTGGACGCACTGGCCGCATCCGTGGCCGCACATGTAGGCGTTTTGCAGGAGCGTTCCGATGGTCGATAAACCCGTCGCCGAGATGAGCTTTGAAGAGGCGATGCAAGCTCTGGAAGCCGTCGTCAGCCAGTTGGAAAAGGGTGATGTCGCACTCGAGGCGTCGATTGCCCTTTACGACCGCGGCGCGGCCCTCAAGGCTCATTGCGCCGCCAAGCTGAAAGACGCCGAGGAGAAGGTCGAACTGATCCGCGCCGCCGAAGGCCGGGCGGTCGGCACGTCGCCCGTGGAGGGCATGTGACCTTCACCGCGCTCCTCGCCGCCGACGCCGCCCTGATCCAGACCCGCCTCGACCTCGCCCTCGCCGCCCATGCCGACCAACCCGTCATCCATGCCATGCGCTATGCGGTGCAAGGCGGCAAACGTCTGCGCGGCTTTCTTGTCCTTGAAAGCGCCCGGATGCTCGGCGTCCCCACCGCCCGCGCTGTCAGCGCCGCCGCCGCGGTCGAGGCGCTGCACGCCTATTCGCTGATCCACGACGACCTGCCCGCCATGGACAACGACGACCTGCGCCGCGGCCTGCCCACCGTTCACAAGAAGTGGGATGAGGCCACCGCCATCCTCGCCGGGGACGCTCTGCAAACCCTCGCGTTCGAGCTCTTGACCGATCCCGCCCTCGGCCCGGCCGAGACCCGGATTTCCCTTGTACAGAGCCTTGCAGAAGCCTCTGGCGCCGCGGGTATGGTGCTTGGTCAGGCCCTCGACATGCAGGCCGAAACCAACCCGGTCCTGACCCTCGCGCAGATCACCGAATTGCAGTCCGGCAAGACCGGCGCGCTGATCCGCTTCTCTGCCGAAGCGGGCGCCATCATCGCGCACAGCGACCGCGGCCCGCTGCGCCGCTATGCCACGGCTCTTGGCCTTGCCTTCCAGATCGCGGACGACATTCTGGACCTGACGGGCGACCCGGCCAAAGCGGGCAAACGTCTGAACAAGGATGCCGCGGCTGGCAAGGCCACCTTCGTCTCCCTGCTTGGCCTGAACGCCGCCCGCAAGCGGGCCGAAGATCTGATCGCAGAGGCCGAGGCCGCCCTTTCGCCCTATTCTGCCGCCCAGAACCTGATTGACGCCGCCCGCTTCGTGTTGACCCGCGACACCTGATGAAGATCTGCACATTCATCGGTCCATGGATATCCAACGGCAGGGAGGATTCATTGCTTCGGCGAACCAATGGATCTAGGGGGGATGAAACCCCCCTGCTTCTTTCCAACACACCAACGATCCGGTATTGAGACGCATGACCGACCGCCCCCAGACCCCGATCCTCGACCGCGTGCACCTGCCCGCCGACCTCAAGCGCCTCACTGACCGTGAGCTGCGCCAACTGGCCGATGAATTGCGCGCCGAAACCATCAGCGCGGTGTCCGTCACCGGCGGCCACCTTGGCGCGGGCCTTGGTGTGGTCGAACTGACCGTGGCGCTGCATGCCGTGTTCGACGCCCCGCGCGACAAGATCATCTGGGACGTCGGCCACCAGTGCTATCCGCACAAGATCCTGACCGGTCGCCGCGACCGCATCCGCACCCTGCGCACCGAGGGTGGGCTCAGCGGATTTACCAAGCGCAGCGAAAGCCCCTACGACCCTTTCGGCGCCGCCCATTCTTCCACCTCGATCAGCGCGGCCCTGGGATTCGCCGTCGCCGCCGAACTTGGCGGTGACCCCGGCGACGCCGTGGCCGTGATCGGCGACGGTGCCATGTCCGCCGGCATGGCGTTCGAGGCGATGAACAACGCGGGCCACCTGAAAAAGCGCCTTTTCGTTGTTCTGAACGACAACGAGATGTCCATTGCCCCCCCGGTTGGCGCGCTTTCCGCCTACCTGAGCCGCATCTATGCCGGCGACCCGTTTCAGGAGCTGAAATCCGCCGCCAAAGGCATGGTCTCCCTCCTGCCCGAACCCTTTCAGGAGGGTGCGCGCCGCGCGAAAGAGATGCTCAAGGGCTTGACCGTTGGCGGCACCTTGTTCGAGGAGCTGGGCTTTTCCTATATCGGCCCGATCGACGGCCACGACCTTGACCAGCTTCTGCCGGTGTTGCGCACCGCTCATGCCCGCGCCACCGGGCCGATCCTGATCCACGTCCTGACCAAGAAGGGCAAGGGCTATGCTCCGGCCGAGCTTACCCGCGACAAGGGCCACGCCACTGCCAAGTTCGACGTGCTGACGGGCGTGCAGGCCAAAGCCGCCTCCAACGCGCCAAGCTATACCAAAGTCTTTGCGCAGAGCCTTATCCAAGAGGCCGAGCACGACCCCAAGATCGTCGCCATCACCGCCGCCATGCCAGACGGCACCGGCCTTGACCTCTTCGTCAGCCGCTTCCCCAAGCGCCTTTTCGATGTCGGCATCGCCGAGCAACACGCCGTCACCTTTGCCGCCGGGCTCGCTGCAGGCGGCATGAAACCGTTCTGCGCGATCTACTCGACCTTCCTGCAGCGCGGCTACGATCAGGTCGTCCACGACGTCGCGATCCAGCGTCTGCCGGTCCGCTTTGCCATCGACCGCGCCGGTCTGGTCGGAGCGGACGGCGCCACCCACGCCGGCAGCTTCGACGTGGCCTTTCTCGCCAACCTGCCCGGCTTTGTGGTCATGGCCGCCGCGGACGAGGCGGAACTCGTTCACATGGTCGCCACCGCCGCCGCCCACAATACCGGCCCCATCGCGTTCCGCTATCCCCGCGGCGAAGGGACCGGCGTCGACATGCCCGCCCGTGGCATTCCCCTCGAAATCGGCAAGGGCCGGATCATGCAACACGGCAAGCGCGTCGCCCTCCTCTCCTTCGGCACGCGCCTGTCCGAGGTTCAGAAAGCCGCCGAAAGTCTCGCGGCCAAGGGCCTGACCCCCACCATCGCCGACGCCCGCTTTGCCAAACCCCTCGACCGCGACCTCATTCTGTCGCTTGCCCGCACCCACGAAGCCCTCATCACTGTGGAAGAGGGCGCCATCGGCGGCTTCGGCTCCCACGTCGCCCAGCTTCTGGCCGAGGAAGCCGTCTTCGACCACGGCCTCAAATTCCGCTCCATGGTCCTGCCCGATACCTTCATCGACCAGGCCAGCCCTGAGGCGATGTACCGCGTCGCCGGCATGGACGCAGCGCACATCGAGGCCAAGGTGCTGGAAACGCTGGATGTCGCGGTGGTGGGAAAGCGGGCGTGATTCGGCAGCTTGTGACTCCAAAAGAAGCAATTTTCTGTTCCCAGGGCTAGCTTTCTAGGGCCTGTCGACGTTCATTTCAATCGGATGACGGTAGCGGCGAGAGAGATGAGAGCTGTGTAGCTTGTGTCCGTTTTGCAAATGCGGGTGGCGATGCCTCTGTATTCTTTGATCTTTTGGAAGAAGTTCTCGATCAGGTGCCGCCATTTGTAGGTTTCTTTGTCGAATTCGGCGGGAAACCGGCGGTTGGATT
>JANMCI010000024.1:0-10238 GCA_031361245.1 Rhodobacterales bacterium | reverse complement strand
GCTCGGGATCAAGAACATCCATGTCCACAAGGGCCCGACGATCATTCCGCTGAACAAGGACGCGTTCGACGTCCATGACGTGGACTATGCCGCGACCGATTTCCAGAACCTGAACTGGATCGTCGAACATGCCGGTCTGCCGCGCCTGGACGACTTCTGCTGGATCGCGACCCAGGAGACCAACGTCTATGCCGGACTGGCGGTGGCGTTGCCGTTCATCCACAGCAAGCCGCGCTATTTTGCGGAAGTGATCGCGGAGCTTTTGTTCTGGATCGGGCCGGAAAAGATCCTGTTCGGGTCGGACTATGCGATCTGGACGCCGAAGTGGCTGGTCGAAAAGTTCTGGGCCTTCCAGATCCCGCAGGACATCTCGACCGATAGCGGTGGTGTGCAGCTGAACGACGAGATCAAGGAAAAGATCCTCGGCCTGAACGCGGCGCGGCTTTACAACATCGACATCAAGGCCCGCAAGGCAGAGTTCGCCAAGCAACCCATGTCGATCGCGGCCAAGTGATGCAAATGACCGCGCCCCTGCAACCGGACGACACCCTGTTGAATCAGGCCCCATTGAACCAGGTATGGGCGCGGCTTGATCTGGTGATGGACCCCGAACTGGATGAACCCGTGACCGACATGGGCTTCATCGAGGCGGTGTCCATCACGGACTCCCCTACGAATGCGGCCACCGTTCAGGTCAGCTTCCGCCTCCCGACCTATTGGTGCTCGCCCAATTTCGCCTTTCTCATGGCCGGGGACATCAAGCGCCAGATCGAAGTGCTGCCTTGGGTCGGCCAGGCGGTGGTGACGCTGCACGACCATATGGCGGCAGAAGAGATGAACCGCGCCATCAACTCCGGGGCCTCGTTCGGGTCCGTCTTTGAAGACCTGCATCCGGGCGAAGACTTGGGCGCGCTGCGCGAAAAGTTCGATGTCAAGGCGTTCCAGCGCCGCCAGGAAGTGGTGATCAAGGCCCTGATTGCAATGGGCTTTGTGTCCGATCACATTCTGGTCATGCCGCGCGCCCTTCTGGAAGTGACCGAGCTTTCCGACCCAGAAGCCAGCCGCCAGAAAGCGCGCTACCTGGCCATTCTGGCCGACAAGTACCTTGCCCCCGCCCTCTCGGACCTCGCCTTTCCGACCTATCAGGGCACGCCGATTGCCGATTATGGCCTATACATGGGCCTGCTCAGGTCGGTTCGCATCAATATGGAGTTTTCCGGCTCGCTGTGCCGCGGGCTGAAATCCGTCCGTTACCAAGAGGCCGATCTGTCCGGCGCTGTGCCGGTGCTGGTCGATCTTGCTGCGCCAACCCACGCCTGCCGCTGACGGGCGATTGAAAAACACAAAACGGCTCTGGCCGAAGGAGGAACTATGCCGAAAATCATGATTCACGGCAACGACGCCCGCCGCGCGCTGGCCAATGGGGTGCAGAGACTGTCGGCAGCGGTGGAATCCACTCTTGGCCCGATGGGCATGAACGCGATGATCGACCGCCCGATTGGCACGCCGCTTATCAGCCGCGATGGCGTGTCGATTGCTTCGGAAATCGAGCTGTTCGACCGCTTTGAAAACATGGGCGCGCAAGTGGTGCGCGAAGTGTCGATGCAGACCAACGAGGTCGCGGGCGACGGCACCACGACCTCGATCGTTCTGGCCAATGGCATGATCAAATCGGGTGTGGCGCTGATCGACAAGGGTGCCAAGCCGGTGGAACTGTGCCGCGGCATCGCACTGGCCGTCACCGCCACCGTCGCCGCCTTGCGCGCCTCGGCCAAGCCGGTCAAGGATCACGGCGTTCTGTCGGCAGTGGCGCGTATATCCGCCTCGAACGCCGTCTTGGGCGAACTGGTCTCGGAGGCTTATCGCCGTGTTGGCGCGCAGGGCATCATTTCGACCGATTACGGCAGCGGCAACACCTCGACCCTGCAAGTGGTGGACGGCATGGCCTTTGAGCGCGGCTATATCTCGCATCACATGGTGACCGATCTGGATGCGATGCGCGCCGTGGTGGTGAACCCCTATATCGTGCTGACCGACATCAAGATGAAGGTGCCCAGCCAGCTGGACGCTGCCAAGGCCATTGCGGCGGAAGACAACCGGCCCCTGGTGATCATCTCCGAGGAAACCTCGCCCGAGGTTCTGCTGACCCTTCTGGGCAAGGACGGGCCGGGCAAATTCCTGGTCATTCACCCGCCGGAGTTCGGCCATTGGCGGCGCAACATGATGGAGGATCTGGCAATCCTGACTGGCGGCAAGGTGCTGGCCCGCGATCTGGGCGACAGCCTTGAAAACATCACCCGTCTGGACATGGGCAGTGCGGAACGCATCGAGGCCACCAATTCCGACACAATGATCATTCGCGGTCACGGCGACCCGCAGGCCATTGCAGCCCGCCGGGCGCAGGTCGAGCGGCTTTATGAAAACGCCCCGCCCAATATCGACAAGGACAAGCTGAAGGAGCGGCTGGCCAAGCTTTGCGGCGGCACAGCCACCATTCTGGCGGGCGGTGTGACCCCGGTCGAACAGAAGCGCACCATCCAGTTGATCGAGGATTCGCTGAACGCGGTGCGCGCCGCATCGGAAGAAGGCGTGTTGGTCGGGGGTGGCGTGGCCCTGGCACGGGTTGCCCCTGCCCTGGCCAATCTGGCCCAGACGGTGGAGGGCGATGTCCGCAAGGGCGTCGATCTGGTCCAGTCCGTGCTGACCTTGCCCTTGGCCCGCATCGCCTTCAACGCCGGGGCCGAGCCCAATGACGTGGTGCGCAAGGTTTGCGCCCTGCCGGGGGATCATGGCTTCAACGCAGCGACCGGGGCCTTCGAGGACCTGATGAAATCGGGCGTCATCGACCCGGCGCGGGTGACCTGTGCCGCTTTGATGAACGCAGGCTCGGTCGCAACCCTGATCCTGACCACCGAAACCCTGATTGCCGATCTGGCCGAGGACGAAGACCCGACCGCCGGTGGCGCGCTGGGTGGTGGTGCCGAAAAGCTGGGACGCAAGTGAAACATTGAATTTGGAAAGGGCGCCCAGATGAAGGCCGCAAGACTTTACGAATACGACCCCGCGATGAACGTTCAACTGAAGATCGAGAACGTCAAGGCCCCCACCATAATGGGGCCCAATGATGTGATCGTGAAAGTGGGGGCGGCGGGGCTTTGCCGCACCGATCTGCACATCATCGAAGGCGTGTGGAAGGACATTATGGACACCGGCGGCAGCCTGCTGCCGTATATCATGGGTCACGAGAATGCCGGCTGGGTCGAGGATGTCGGATCAAACGTCACCTCGGTCAAGCACGGTGACACCGTCATCTGCCACCCCCACCGCACCTGTGGCATCTGCTTGTCGTGCCGCTATGGCGACGACATGCATTGCGAACACAGCCTGTTTCCGGGCCTTGGCCTTGACGGCGGCTTTGCCGAGTATTTCCTGACCTCGGAACGCAGCCTGATCAAGCTGAATGCCAACATCACGCCGCTGGATGTGGCCCCAATGGCCGACGCCGGCATCACGGCCTACCGCGCCGCCAAGAAGGCAGCCAAGGGCCTGCGCCCCGGCGCCTATTGTGTCATCGTCGGTGTCGGCGGCCTTGGCCATATCGCCCTGCAGTGCCTGCACGAAATCTCGGGCTGCCGGATCATCGCGGTGGACCGCGAGCCTGCCGCGCGGCAATTGTGCAAGGAACTGGGCGCTGACTTTGTGCTGGACGGCGGCCCGAACGTCATCGAGGAGATCAAGCAGATCACCGGTGGCGGCGCGCAGGTGGTGATGGATTTCGTCGGTGAGCTTGGCGTTGAAAACCTGTGCTGGAAGATGGTGCGCCCCGGCGGCGAGCTGATCATGATCGGCTACGGCGGCAAGGTCGAAATTCCGACCGCGCATCTGGTCATCAACGAGATCAACATCGGCGGTTCTCTGGTCGGCAACTATACCGAACTGGTCGAACTGATGGAGTTGAACGCCGACGGCAAGGTCAAGATGCACTTCACCCAGTTCAGCCTTGATAACATCAACGTCGCCATCGACGACTTCAAGAACCGCCGCTTTGCCGGGCGCGGTGTCATTGTGCCGTAAGCGCCCAGGCAGGGGCACTGCCCTTGCCGGCCAATCCAACCAATTCATGCAGGCGGAGGAAGACATGACCAGCCCATTGACGAAGGAAGCGCGGGCAAATGCGGCGGAAGGGCCCTGCTACCGCCTGATCTACCGAAGCCACAGTTTGCTGCCCGGACAGGGCATGGACGAAACAGGTTTGGCCACGATCCTGAAACAGGCGCGCGCGCGCAATGCCGACCTGGGGATTACCGGGGCGCTCATGCTTTATGACGGCTGGTTTGCGCAGGTGCTTGAAGGGCCGCAGGTGGCGGTAGAAACGCTTTTTGCCAAGATCAAGGTCGATACCCGCCACGACAAGCGTGCGTCTGGAGGAGTCGGGACCGGCAACCAAACGTCTGTTCAGCAAATGGGCGATGGCCATGGTGGCCGAACATCATGAACCAGATATGCCGCTGGTGGCCACAACGGACGGTCTGGCGTCGGGCGCTGCATGGAAGGTTACACCGCCGCAAGATGCAGTCTTGACCCGCCTGTGCGATCTGACGCGGGGCTACGGACGCGGGTCATAGACCAAGAGAGTCGCGATCCGACAGGTGCGCCGCCGGGATCTCACGACCAAAAATCGGCGCGACAACAAACAACAGCCAGACATTGGCGAGAGGGAACAATCATGGATATCATCACGGCTTTGGCGGTCTCGATCGGGTTACTCGGGGCGGTCGCGACCTATCTGTTTCTGACCGTTGGCACGATTCAGATTTGGATCGGTTTCATCGGTTGGGCGAGTTTTTACCATTGCGGCGGCGGTTCGGCCGGCTTGCAGAAATCGGTCGCGGCAAACCTTTGGGGCGTGGTCATGGCGTTCATAGCCCTGCTGCTGATCACGCAGGTCAATAGCGGTCTGCCGGGCGTGCTCTGGCCGTCCATCGTTGTCGGCATCACCGCCGCCATTCTGGTGCTGGGTGCCAAGATCGAAGCGCTGAACGTCATCCCGGCAACCGTTTACGGCTATGCCTCGACGGCGGGCTACGGGCTATTGTCAGGCGCATCACTGACCACTATGACCGCCGCCAACCCGCTGATCTGCGTTTCGCTGTCGCTGGTCATCGGTGGTCTGTTCGGGATCGTGTCCGAAAAGTTCGCAGGCATGATCAAGGGCACCGCCCCGGCAACAGCCAAATGAGTTGAACGCTGGACGGGCAAGGCATCGCGCCTTGCCCCACCATCACATGGAGAGGTTTCGTGCCCAAGGCCATTCATGCCATGATACGCGTGCTGGATGAGGCCCGCTCGCTTGGCTTTTACGAAGCGGCATTTGGCCTGCGGGTGGCGGACCGGCTGGAGTTTGACAGCTTCACGTTGGTCTATCTGAGCAATCCAGAGTCCGAATTCGAACTTGAGCTCACCATAAACAAGGGCCGCGACACTCCGTATGACCTCGGCGACGGTTATGGTCATCTGGCTCTGTCGGTCGCCGATCTTGATGCAGAACATGCGCGCATGACCTTGGCCGGTCTCGCTCCGCGCAAGCTGGTCAGTTTTGCGCCGGCTGGCACGGTCGTTGCCAGGTTCTTTTTCATCGCCGACCCGGACGGTTATCAGATCGAGGTCCTGCAGCGCGGTGGCAGATACCTGTGACGCGAACCGGCGCAAAATGCCCAAAGCGGCAGTGGCAGCAGAAAACGGCAACAGGTTGATAGGACGGACGGCGAGCCCGCGGCCACGCGCCCTCATTTCTGGTTTTTCAGGACCCGAGCCAGTCTGGTTTTCATGGAAACCACGATAGTCGGAAGTTGCGTCCTGAGCTGCTGCCCGTCACAGAAACAGCGGGATAAGTCTGTCCCGGGAAAGGGGAGGCCCGCCTGTCACCCGATTTGTGAAACAGGGCCGCACTCTATGCTCTTCGATGACCTGAGACTACGACCCTTCATGGCGCGAACCAATGGAATAGGGCTGTCGTTGGCCAGTGGGCAAAGGAAATCAGTCCTTGCCGTGCTGGACCGTGATGGAAAGCCCAAGCCGGGCTCCATCGGTTCGGTTGAAATCCGCGAAGATGTGGACCGAGAGAACACGGGCCGCCAAAACCGAGGGTCGTGGGTTCGAGGCCCCCAAGCTCCTGCCAGCCCGTTCAGTGATTTCGTGAAAGAAGACGGCGGTCCGAGCTGAGCGGTTGCGCGCCGTGACGGGCGTTTCTGGTCGCGTTTCTTGCTTGTCCCGTTGCCTTTCCAGGATTCGCCGCAAGCGCGGCGTTGCCACGTTGAAACAGCGGATTACGTGTCACCGGTTCAGGGCAATGATTCGAACGGACCTGTCACGTCGGAAAACCCCTTGATCTTTTGAAGCCTGCCCATGACGATTGCCGGGCCGTCGGAGGGTCCGCTTGGCGCATTTCCAAGGGGCGTCGTGTTGCGCGAGACTGAAACAGGGGACGGATTGCAGGGTATGAAACGGTCTTTTCCACCGCCCGCCCTGATCAGCCCGGCCGCGAAGCGCTTCTTGCTGGACGCGTTGCCAATTGCAGATCTGAATCTGAGTCTGGACGCGCTGATCGGCAAGCGACAGGAGATTCATGCGTCCGTCTCTCCCGGCGGAAAGGCCGTGCAGGCCGAGTTGAAGGTTGCCGTGGAATGGGTCGAACTCGCCGGGGTGCCGGTGCAGTGGGTCTTGCCGCAAGCGGCGCGGGATGATGCAATTGTCCTTTATTTCTTTGGTGGCGGCCATATCACCGGCAGCCCGGACGAAGATCTGGCGATTACCGCCCGACTTGCGCATTTCAGCGGCTGCCGGATTTGTGTGCCGGCGTACCGGCTGGCGCCGGAGCATCCCTATCCGGCGGCGCTGGACGATGCGTTGGGGGTTTATGAGGCGCTGCTGAAAAAGCACCGAGGCCAGAGGATCGGGCTGGCGGGCGAGTCGGCCGGGGGCAACCTCGTGCTTGGCCTGATCGGGACCGCGGCGGCTGCTGGTCTGGCCTTGCCGGATGTTGTGGCCCTCATGTCGCCATGGTGTGACCTGGGTCACAGCGGAGACAGTATCCGGACGCTGGACGGTATCGACCCCACGCTTGATCTGGACCATCAGCTTTGCCACATGGCGCGGGCCTATGCCGGAGGGCGGGATCTGACCTCGCCCGAGATTTCGCCGCTGTTTGCGCAAGTGCCGGCGGGCTTTCCGCCGACGGTCATCACAAGCGGTACGCGGGATGTCTTGCTGAGCGATGCCGCGCGGTTGTCGACGAAACTGCGGGAGGCGGGGGTGACCGTCGATCTGCGCATCAGCGAAGGCATGTGGCACGTCTTTGAATACTATCCCGATCTGCCCGAAGCCGAAGCCTCGCTGCGCGGCATCGCCGCCTTCATGGCACCCTATCTGGCGGAAAGACCCGTCTAGATCCCTTTCAGGTTCCGGGCCAAGGCCCATGGCCACCACCAAGGACATACACATGACGCTCCCCATCAAGCTTTCCCCGACAGGCCCCGCAGGATGGATGGCCGAAGCAGACGTCCCGCTGGAGACGGCCAAGCTGCTGTCCGACCCGCCAATGGGCAAGGACCATGCCTATTTCCAAAGCACCGACCCCAGGGCCAGGGCCTGTATCTGGCGTTCGACCGCATACACCGAATGGTATGACAGCTATCCCTGCGACGAGTTCATGGTGGTGCTGGAAGGCAGTGTGACGTTGGAGAGCGACGGCTTTTCCCAGACCTATGGCAAGGGCTGCGCCTTTCTCCTGCCAAAGGGGTTTCGCGGCTATTGGCGCCAGACCGAGCCGATGCTGAAATACTATGTGCTGATCGGGTGACCAGATGACCCGGACGCCCGCGCCCGTGCATGACGAGGGGCAGTTTGACTATGTGATCATTGGTGCCGGCTCTGCCGGGTGCGTGGTTGCCAACCGGCTGGGTGAAGACCCAAGCCTGCGGATTCTGGTGCTTGAGGCGGGGGGAAGTGACCGCGCCATCACGGTCCAGATGCCCGCCGCCCTGTCAATCCCGATGAACTCGCAGCGTTTCAACTGGGGCATGAAGACCGAGCCCGAGCCGGGATTGGGTGGGCGGCAGATCAACCTGCCGCGCGGCAAGGGTCTGGGCGGGTCGTCGTCGATCAACGGCATGTGCTATGTCCGCGGCAATCCGATGGACTATGAACTGTGGGAGGCTTTGGGTGCCAGCGGCTGGCATTGGGCCAACGTCCTGCCCTATTTTCAGCGCATGGAGGGGGTCAGGGGCGGAGGGCCGCTGCGCGGTTTGAACGGCCCCCTGAAGGTGACGCGCGGACCCGAGACCAACCCGCTTTACCATGCCTTTGTCCGTGCGGCGGTCGAGGCGGGCTATCCACTCAGCCCCAACATGAACGAACGTCAGCACGAAGGCTTTGGGCCGATGGAGATGACGGTGGCCGACGGTGTGCGTTGTTCTGCCGCGCAGGCCTATCTGCGCCCGGCGGTGCAGCGCGGCAATGTGCGGGTGATCACCCACGCCTTGGTGGACCGCATCCTGTTTGACGGCACACGCGCGGTGGGGGTTGCCTTTTCGACCCATGGCAAGCCCCATCAGGCCCGCGCCGGCCGGGAAGTGATCCTGAGTGCGGGGTCCATCATGTCTCCGGTGATCCTGAAACGCTCGGGGATTGGCCCCGCCGAAGAGCTTGCCAGCCACGGCATTGCGGTGCTCGCGGATCGCGCGATGGTGGGCGAGAACCTAATGGATCATCTGGAACTGTACCTGCAACAGGAATGCCTGCAGCCGGTGTCGCTGTTCCCGACGCAACGGTTGGCTGCAAAAGCCAGAATCGGGCTGCAGTGGCTGTTGACCCGGAAGGGCCTTGGCGCCACCAACCATTTCGAGACTGGGGGCCACGCGCGCAGCCGTGCCGGCATGGTCTATCCCGACATCCAGTTTCATTTCCTGCCATTGGCGATCTCTTACGACGGCAAGACGCTGGCCGGTGGCCATGGTTTTCAGGTTCATGTCGGCACAAAGCGGTCGAAAAGCCGCGGCTGGGTCCGGCTGAGGGACGCGGGCGCAAGCAGCCTGCCCCGCGTGCAGTTCAACTATATGTCCCATCCCGACGACTGGACCGAATTCCGCGCCTGCATCCGGTTGACCCGCGAGATCTTTGCCCAACCTGCCTTGGCAGCCTATGCGGGCCGCGAGTTGGCGCCGGGGTCCGGTGCCACCAGCGACGGGGCTCTGGACGACTTTATCCGGCAGAAGGTCGAAAGCGCCTATCACCCTTGCGGCACCTGCCGGATGGGCGAGGATGACCACTTCGTCACCGACCCCGCCGCCCGCGTCCGGGGCGTTCAGGGCCTGCGGGTCGTCGATGCCTCTTTGATGCCCCAGGCTACGGCAGGCGATCTGAACGCCCCCACCCTCATGCTTGCCGAACGCTGCGCCGATCTGATCCGGGGAAAAAGCCTGGCCGCAGCCGCCGACGCGCCGCTGTTGGCCAGTGCGAATTGGGCGAGTGCCCAGCGGGCGCATGCGGTGGGCCGGGATTATGCGACCGATCGTGCCACATTGCGCGCGGCGCTGTTGGCGAATGCGATGGGCACCCAAGGTTGAGCCACCCCGTCATGTGATCTGCAATGTCACCTTGCCCAGTGCCTTGCCGCTTTCCAGATAGGCATGCGCGCGGCCAACATCGGCCAAGGCGAAGGTTTCAGCGTGGCGGATGGTCAGCTTTCCCGCTGCGACCAGTGCCAAGGCTTGCCGCAGGATAGCCGCCTGTTCCGCCAGCCTTGCGGTCAGGCCCTTCCACATCGGGGTCAACATCATGACGTTGTGCAGCGTCAGGTTCAGGTTGTAGGCCGTCAGATCAGCATCATCGCCGGGCAGGCCCATGAGGGTCACGAGACGCCCATAGGGCGCCATCGCACGATAGGTCTGCTGCAAGGTCGCGGCACCGGCGTTGTCGAAAGCGACGTTGAGCCCGCCGGACCAGTCGATTGCCGCTGCGACGAAATCGCCGTCGCGGTAGTTGATGGCGACCTCGGCCCCCACCTGCTGCGCGATCCGGGCCTTTTCGGGGGAACTGACGGTCGCCGCCACCCGGGCCCCGCGCAAGGCGGCAAGTTGCACCGCCACATGGCCCGTGCCACCCGCCCCGCCATGGATCAGCACAAACTCGCCCGGTTGCACGGCGGCGCGGTCATAGAGCGACTCCCATGCCGTGATGGC
>JANMCI010000080.1:0-17319 GCA_031361245.1 Rhodobacterales bacterium | reverse complement strand
CGGCACCTGCGTCACGGATCGCCTGTTCCACAAGACGGGCGGTTTCCACGTTCTGGGGATAGGGCATGCCGTGGGTGATGATGGTGGATTCCAGCGCCACGATGGGGCGGCCCGCGGCTCGGGCGGCGGCAACCTCGGGCGAAAAGACCAGCGGTGCGGAGCGCATCGGCATCGCGGTTGTCATAGTCGGTGCGGGTGTCATCATGTTCCGATCTCTCCCGAGACATAGGCGGCGGCGGCGTGGATCGCGGCCTGCAGGGCGGCGTCGCGGCTGGCCCCTTTGCGTTCGGCCACGATATGGGCGGCCATGAAGGTGTCACCCGCCCCGGTGACGCGGGCCACCATGACCTTGGGCGGCTGATGGGTGACCACAGCCTCGCCCTGACGGCCATCGGCAGAGGCATGGCCGCCGTCGGTGACCAGCACACGCTGCGCGCCGCGCGCCAGAAGGGCGGTGGCGGCCTGCGCTGCGGTCTGGACATCGGTCTGGGACAGAAGCCGCGCCTCTTCCAGATTGACATAGAGGGTGGCGCGGGGGTGGCGGAGCAGGGGGGCCAAGCGTTCGGCCTTGCCGGGCGAGGCCGGGGCCAGCCGCAGGTCGGCACGGGCAAAGGCCGGGTGGCGAGCGATGTCGGCCAGCAGCGCCTCGGTCAGGTTGCCGTCAAGCGCGATCATGCCGGACCACGGCGACGCCGCCGAGCCAAGACGGCCATCCACCAGCGGGCGCAGGATCTTGTCGCCCGCAGCCTCAAGCGAATGGGCGTCGGCCACGGCGGCGACAAGGCCGTTGGCCCCCTCGATCGCCATGTAGCGGTCGGTTGGCAGATCGTCGGAGCGGTAGGCGAAATCGGTGTTCAGGCCAAGGCGGGTGCAGGCCGCGACCAGCTCGTCCCCTTCGGCGTCACGACCGATGGCGGTCAGGATCGCCGGGGTCAGGCCGAACCGCGCCAGCGTCACCGCGATGTTCATGGCGACACCGCCGGGCAGACGGGTGATGCGTCCGGGCACGTCGGAGCCGAGCCGCAGTGACAGATGCGAGCGGCCGATGATGTCCCACAGGACCGAGCCTGTGCACAGGATGTCGGGGGGTGTTGCGCTGGTCATGTGGTTTCCTGCCAACCGACGCGCACAAATGCAAGGGGAGGCCTGCGGACAAACGCGCCGGACCATGCTAGGATAACGCGGTTTTGTGACGCCTTTTTCGCTGTTTTCGCCTTTCGACGCCTGAAACATGTCCTGTTTTCAAAGGAGAAATCCATGACCGCAAGCGCAACGACTGATTTTCTGTCGCGTCTTGGCAGCCAGCCCTGGCTGACCGATGGCGGCCTTGAAACCCACATGGTCTTTCACGAGGGGATCGATCTGCCGCAGTTCGCCTCGTTTCCCTTGCTGCGGCAGGCCACGGGCCGTCAGGCGCTGGAACGCTATTTCAGCGGCTTTCTTGACGAGGCCGAGGACCTGGGGCTGGGCTTTGTGCTGGACACCGCGACGTGGCGGGCAAGTGCCGGCTGGGGCGCGCGGATGGGCTGGTCGGCAGAGGCGATTGATGCGGTGAACCGCGAGGCTGTGGCCTTTGCCAAGGCTCTGCAGCAGGGGCGCAGCGCACCGACGGTGGTCAATGGCGTGATCGGACCGCATGGCGACGCCTGCCGGCCGGACGAGGTTCTGACGTCGGACGGGGCCGAAGCCTATCATCGCCGCCAGATTGCCGTTCTGGCCGAGGCGGGGGTCGATGTCGTCTCGGCCTATCCGGCCGAACTGGCGCTGGATTATGCGGCGCTGCGCCAGAGGCTGCCGCGGTTGCGGGTGGTGGGGGGGTGCTGTGGCACCGATCTGCGCCATGTCGCCGCCATCGGACGGCGCTTTGCCGACGGGGCGTGACGGGGACATTCCGACATGGACACTGCCGCAGTGACGCGTGAGACGATCACCTTTCTGCAGGGGCTGGAGGCGAACAACTCGCGCAATTGGTTCGAGGCGCACCGGGCGGAGTACGAGCGGCACTGGCTGGGCGCGGGGCTGGATCTGATCGCGGCGCTGTCGCAGCCCTGTGCCGAGCTTGGCCTTCTGGCCGTGCCGAAGTTGAACGCGAGCCTGAGGCGCATTCACCGCGATGTGCGGTTTTCGCGCGACAAGCGGCCCTATGAGCCGCGGCTGCATGTGATCCTGTCGGCGGGGCTTGCGTTCAACCGCGCGCCGGGCGTGCATCTGGTGATCGGGCCCCGGGGGATCGGCTATGGCGCCGGGACCTACGGGCTGGAGCCTGCGGCGCTGGAGCGTTTTCGCCGTCTGGTTTGCGAGCCCGCCGGACGGGCCGGGTTCGAGGCGGTGCTGGCGCGGGCAGAGGAGGTGGGCGCGGTTCTGGATCCGCCGGACCTTGCCCGCCTGCCCAAGGGGTTCGAGGCGGCGCCATGGGACAGCTATCTGCGGCGCAAGTCGGTGATCGTGCGCACGCCGCAGGAGCGTCCCATTGCGGGCGCGATGGTCGGGCCGGGGGCAACTGCCGAGTGGATGGCGGTGGTGGGCGCGTTGGCGCCGCTGGCGCATTGGCTGACGCGGCTGTGATGCGGACATGACGGGAGATCACCCTTGCGTGTGCTCACGGTCGGGTGAATTGCATTTGAACGGGGCAGGGCGGCAGTCTGGGCCAAAGAGGGAGGATGCCCATGCTGCGCCTGATTGTGCTGATGATGCTTGCGATGACAGGGGCCGCCGCGGCCAAGACCGAAAAGGCGGTGTTCGCGGGGGGCTGCTTCTGGTGCGTCGAAAGCGATTTCGAAGCGGTGGCTGGGGTGCGGTCCGTGGTGTCGGGCTACACTGGCGGGGCGAGTGCCAACCCGACCTATGACAACCACGAGGGCCATTACGAGGCGGTCGAGATCACTTTTGACAATGCCCGGATCAGCTATGCCGATCTGGTGGCCAAATTCCTGCGCTCGGTCGATGTGACGGATGCGGGTGGGCAGTTTTGCGACCGCGGACCCAGCTACCGCACCGCGATCTTTGTGCGCACGACCGAGCAGCAGGCGGCGGCCAAGGCGGCGGTCGCTGCGGCGGGCGCGCAATTGGGGCGCAAGATCGTGACGCCGGTTCTGGCGGCCAAGACCTTCTGGCGGGCCGAGGACTATCATCAGGACTATTACAAGGGCACGGATTATGTGTTGACCCGGGCCGGGCCCAAGCAGCAAAGGAACGCCTATGCCTTTTACCGCAAGGCCTGCGGGCGCGACGCGCGGGTCAAGGCGGTGTGGGGCGCGGACGCGGCCTTTGCCCATTAGCGCACCACCACTGCCTGGCTGACGCTGTGCTCAGTGCTGGTCGAAACCGCGCTGCAGGAAAAAGGGCAGGGCGGGGTCCCAGGCTTTTTCGCCAGCCATATCCTCGACCGAAAGGCCGGTGTCGCGGCGGTCGGTGTCGGTGAGGTCCGACAGACGGCGCTGCCCGGCATGGGCGGCTGCAAGCCGGGCGAGATGGGCACCCAGGTGCCGCCACAGGCCGGGTCTGGCCGGGCGGTTCACGGGGCGGGGCAAGGCAGCAATGGCGTGGGGGAACATGGCGATTCTCCTTGGCTGGTGTCACTTGCAGACTGCGCCTTGCCGCGCGCGACTGCTTGAGGGCGGCATGGGGATTTCGTGGGGATTTGCCGGGGTTTGCCGATGGCGTTTGAATTGTCGCTGATAGGGCGGTAACTGTTCAGGAACAGACCGGCGGGCCTTGCGTCATGCATTATGTCTTTGCGTCATTCTCGTTCTTTCCCGACCGCGCCGAATTGATCGGGCCGGACGGTGTGGTCAGGGTCGAGCCCAAGGCTTTGGCCGTGTTGCGGTTGCTGGTTGAAAACCACGAAAGGGTCGTCTCCCGCGAGGAGATGATCGAAGTTGTGTGGGGCGGGCGGTTCATTTCGGATGCGGCGGTGTCCACCGCGCTCAAATCCGCCCGCAAGGCGGTGGGCGACGATGGTGACCGGCAGGCCATGATCCGCACCGTGCATGGGCTGGGACACCGCTTTGTCGCTACGGTTGAACGGCGGGTGGATGCAACGACGGCGGTGCAGCCTGACCTGCCCGCGGAAGATCACCCCGACCGCAGGCCGACTATTGCCGTTCTGCCCTTTGCCCAAAGCTCGGGCGATGCGGTTCAGGTCGGCGACGGGCTGGCGGACGAGATCATCTCGTCGCTGTCGCGCCTGCGCTGGCTGCGGGTGATAGCCCGGGAATCGACGTTTCGCTTTCGGCAGGCCGAGGTTGACCTTGCCGGGATGCGCCGGGTTCTGGGGGCGGGTTATGCCCTGACGGGCCGCGTGGAACAGGGGGGCGGGCGGATCAGTGTCTCGGTCACCCTGATCGAGACGCAGGCCGGGGGCGTGGTCTGGGCCGACCGGATCAGCGCCATGCTGGATGACCTCCAACAGGCGCGGCACGAGATTGCGGCGGCGGTAATCGGCGCGCTGGACCTTCAGATTTCGCAATCCGAGGCGGCGGCGGCGCGGGGCAAGCCGACCGAGGCGCTGGATGCGTGGGGGGCATATCATCTTGGGATGAGCCATCTGCACCGGTTCAACGCCCATGACAACGCGATTGCGCTGGGCCTGTTTGAACGCGCCACGACACTCGACCCCGGCTTTGCCACCGCCTATGCGGCGCGGTCGTTTGCCACCCATCAGGAGGTGGCGCAGGCCTACAAGAACGACCATGACAGGATCCTCCCCGAGGCTCGGCGTCTGGCCGAGCGGGCGGTGGAACTGGACCCCTTTGACCCATTTGCCAATATGGTCATGGGGCGGGCCACCTTGCTTAGCGATATGCCGGATGACGGCTGGTTCTGGTATGACCGTTCCACCCATCTCAGCCCCAGCTTTGCCAAAGGGTATTATTCGCGTGGCATCGTCGACATGCTGGCGGGCCGCACCATGCTGGCGCGCCAGGGGCTGGATACCGCGATGGGGCTAAGCCCGATGGACCCGCTCTTGGGCATCATGCTGACGGCCAAGGCGCTGACCTATATGGTGGATGGCGATTTCTCGGCGGCGCGGGACTGGGCATCGCGGTCGGTGCGGGTCAATCAGGCGCATTATCTGGTGATCGTGACCACAGCTCTGGTTTGCCAACTGGCCGGTGACAGCGCCGAGGCGGCGCGCTGGGCGCTGCATTTGCGGGCGCTGCGGCCCGATGCGACGATCTCACCCTATCTGAAAGTGCTGCATTTTGCCGATGAGGCGCTGCGGGTGCGGGTAAGGGGGGTGCTTTCGGGACTTGGCATTCCGGACTGACAACGGCGCGCCCTTTGGTTTTCGACTTGCAGTGCGGTGGCAGTTGCGCTAGTTACTGAACCAAATGGTTCAGTGTATCGCCCCCCGCTTTGACGCCACCTTCGCCGCGCTGTCGGACGCCACCCGGCGCGGCGTGCTGGAGCAGCTTATGCGCGAGGACGCCTCGATCACAGCACTTGCGGATCGGTTCCACATGACCCTGACGGGGATGAAGAAACATGTGGGCGTGCTGGAACAGGCGGGGTTGGTCACGACGCAAAAGGTCGGGCGGGTCAGGACGTGCCGCCTGGGGTCCAGCCGGTTGGAGGATGAGATGGCCTGGATCGAGAGGTATCGCCGGATGTGGGCCGAACGGTTCGACGCCCTGGACGTGATTGTCGAAGAGTTGAAACAGAAGGAGAAAGCCGATGGACGCCGCAAAGACTGACTCTGCACCAAAGAACGCCACGGTGGTGGACCGCACCTCTGACCGCGAACTGGTCGTGACGCGACAGGTCAACGCCCCGGCGCATCTGGTTTTCAAGGCATGGACGACGCCCGCACTGATGGAACGCTGGTGGGTGCCGAAATCCTTTGGCATCACGCTTTTGAGCTGCGAGATCGATGCCCGGACCGGTGGCAGCTATCGCTTTGTCTTTGCGCTGCCGAACTCGGACCAGACGATGGCCTTTTTCGGCAAGTATCTCGAGGCCGTCCCCAACGCCCGGCTGGTCTGGACCAATGAAGAAAGTGACGAGGGGGCGGTATCGACGCTGACCCTTGAGGAAAAGGCCGGGGTCACGCTGGTGACGCTGCACGAGCTTTATCCGTCGAAAGAGGCTCTGGACGAGGCCATCGCCTCGGGCAGCACGGGTGCCTGGCCCGAGCAGTTTGACGAGCTGGACGTGCTGCTGGCGGACCTTGGCACGGCTGGTTCGTGACGCCACGGCGGACCTGGGTTAAGGCATGGTTAAGATCCGGAATCCAAGCCCTTGATTTTGCGGTGTTTTGAAAAACGTCCAGATCTGGACGCCTGTCGCCTTGAAAACTCTTGCCTCCGGCCCAAAGCCGGTATAGATGCACCGCACTTTCACAGGTAGGGCTTGGGCCATGCGGGGAGAAATCCCGTCTGGTCCGCCGGTTGGGGGAAACCCTGAAGACGGCCCTGCCGAGGATCAAACCGGAAAAGGATACGAGCATGGCTCTTCCCGAGTTCACCATGCGTCAGCTTTTGGAAGCTGGCGTTCACTACGGTCACCAGACCGCCCGCTGGAATCCCAAGATGGGCGAGTACATCTATGGCGACCGCAACGGCATTCACATTCTTGACCTGACCCAGACCGTGCCCCTGCTGGACACCGCGCTGAAGCTGGTCCGCGATACCGTGGCCAAGGGCGGCCGCATCCTGTTCGTCGGCACCAAGCGTCAGGCACAAAAGTCGGTGGCCGAAGCCGCCGAGAAATGCGCGCAGTATTACATGAACCACCGCTGGCTGGGCGGCACGCTGACCAACTGGAAGACCATCAGCCAGTCGATCCAGCGTCTGAAGCAGATCGACGAGATCATGGCGCATGGCGCCGAGGGTCTGACCAAGAAAGAGCGCCTGATCATCGAGCGTGAGCAGGGCAAACTGCAGGCATCCTTGGGCGGTATCCGCGAAATGGGCGGCACCCCGGATCTGTTGTTCGTCATCGACGTGGGCAAGGAATCGTTGGCGATCCTTGAGGCGCAAAAGCTGGGCATCCCGGTCATCGGCATTGTCGACACCAACTGCAGCCCCAAGGGCGTGGACCATGTGATCCCCGGCAATGACGACGCAGCGCGCGCCATCTCGCTTTATTGCGATCTGGTCAGCCGTGCCGCCCTGGATGGCATGACCGCCCAGATGGGTGCTGCCGGCATCGACCTTGGGTCGCTGGAGGAAGCTCCGGCTGAGGAAGCTGTGGCTGAGG
This sequence comes from Rhodobacterales bacterium, assembly GCA_031361245.1. Classification (GTDB taxonomy): domain Bacteria; phylum Pseudomonadota; class Alphaproteobacteria; order Rhodobacterales; family Rhodobacteraceae; genus Stagnihabitans. The sequence continues at coordinate 10,119 of JANMCI010000080.1, read as the reverse complement.
CTGAGGCCTGAGCCTCGTCACCAGACAGATATCCGGCGGGGGCAAGTCGATTTGCCAGAGCTAACGACCTCCCCGCCGGTTGCATTTTCGGATTTCAGGAGACGGACATGACAGTCACCGCCCAGATGGTGAAAGAGCTGCGCGATTCGACGGGCGCAGGCATGATGGATGCGAAGAAAGCTCTGGTGGAAACCAGTGGCGACATGGAAGCGGCGGTGGACTGGCTGCGCACCAAGGGTCTGGCCAAGGCCGCCAAGAAGGCTGGCCGCGTGGCCGCCGAGGGTCTGGTCGGGGTGGCCGTTTCGGGCGGGCGCGGTGTTGCGGTCGAACTGAACTCGGAAACCGATTTCGTCGGCAAGAATGCCGACTTTCAGCGCATGTTGCACGACATCACCAAGACCGCTGTGCGGTGCAGCGATCTGGACGCCCTGAAGGCTGCCGATCTGAATGGCCAGTCGGTTGAAACCGTGGTCAATGAAGCGATCTCGACCATCGGTGAGAACATGACGCTGCGCCGCATGGCCAGCATCGAGGGCGACCATGTTGCGGCTTATGTCCACAACGCCGCCGCCGACGGCATGGGCAAGATCGGCGTTCTGGTGGCCGTCAAGGGCACCGACGCCGCAGCCTCTGGGGGCATCGCCAAGCAGATCGCCATGCATATCGCGGCCTTCAGCCCGATCTCGTTGTCGGAAGCCGACATTGACCAAGGTGTGGTTGAGCGTGAGCGCGCCGTACAGATTGCCAAAGCCCGTGAAGACAACGCCGCTTCGGCCAAGCCGAAGCCCGATGCCGTGATCGAAAAGATGATCGTGGGACGGATGGGCAAATACTTCGAGGAAGTCACGCTGCTAGGCCAGAAGTTCGCCATGAACACCGACATCACCGTGGCGCAGGCCGCCAAGGATGCCGGCGTCGAGGTCACCGGGTTCATCCGCATGGCCGTCGGTGAAGGCATCGAGAAGGAAAAGGAAGACTTTGCGGCGGAAGTTGCAAAGATGGTTCAGGGCTGATCCATGACGGGCCGGAAGGCCCGTCCTGCCGGCAATCCTGTCGGGACCGGGGGAAACCCCGGTCCTTTTGCTTTTCAAAGGGGCCGCGCGACGGAAAATTCCCGATCAGGCGTTGAAACTGCTGGCGGCCAAGCGCAGGTCTGTCTGGAAGCCCTGCTTGGGAGAGATCATGTCTGCCGCCACCGTCACCGTTCAAGACATCACCGGACGTCGCAAGCGCTCGCCCCACTGGCGGCGGCTCGTCTGGGTCCTTGCCCTCACAGTGCCGGTCGCCTTGGGGCTTTGGTATTGGCAGGGGCAGGCCGGCAGCACCCCGACCATCAGCTACACCACAACCGAAGCGGCCAAGGGTGACATCACGGTCATCGTCACCGCGGTTGGCACGGTCGAGCAGACCTTGCAGGTCGATGTCGGGTCGCTGATTTCGGGAACGATCTCGGAGGTTTCGGTCGACGTCAACGATCAGGTCACCGAGGGTCAGACGCTGGCACGTCTGGACACCTCGTCGCTGGAGGCGGAGTTGGCGCGCGACAGTGCGACGCTGATGGCCAGCAAGGCGGCGGTCGAGGATGCGATTGCGACCCAGGAGGCCGCCGACATAGCCCTGACCCGGGCCGGAAAAATGCGCGGCAAGGGGTTGATCACCGAGGAAGAGCTTCTCACCGCCACCACGGCCAAGCGGCGGGCCGATGCGGCGCGGGCCTCTGCCGAGGCCAATGTCCATGTCGCCGAGGCCAATGTGAAGCTGTCGCAGACCAGCATCGACAAGGCCGACATCGTGGCGCCGATTGACGGCATGGTGCTGGCCAAGACGGCGGAGCTTGGCCAGACGGTTTCGGCCAGTGGCACCACCGTCACCCTGTTCACCCTCGCCCATGATCTGGGACAGATGCAGTTGCAGGTCGACGTCGGAGAGGCGGATATCGGCAAGGTTGCGGTTGGCGATTCCGCCAAATTCAGTGTCGACGCCTATCTGGGCCAGACCTTTCCGGCAGAAGTCAAAGCGATGTATTTCGCCCCGCAGAAGGTGGACGGGATCGTGACCTATGCGACGATCCTTGGCATCGACAACTCGGACCATCGCCTGCGGCCGGGTATGACGGCCTCGGCCGACATCGTAGTCGAGCATGTGACGGATGTCGTGACGGTGCCGAACGCCGCCTTCCGCTTTACGCCACCGGTGCAGGAGGCCGCGACGCAGCGCTCAAGCGGGCTTTTGGGGATGCTGTTTTCCGCGGGCGGCCCCGGCACGACCCGGCCGCGCACAACGGTGACCAACGAGGTGACGGCGGACGGGCTGCGCAACCTTTACGTTCTGCGCGGCGGTGTGGCGAGCAAGGTTGCCGTCAAGACCGGCGTTACGGATGGCGACACCACCGAGGTGCTGGAGGGTCCACTGGCCGTGGGAGACGCCGTCATCACGGCGCAGAGAATGTCATCAAAATGACCGACGCGCCGATGCTGGAACTGCGCCACATCATGAAGATCTACGGGGCCGACGAGGCGCGGGTCGTGGCGCTGGACGATGTGAGCCTGTCGGTCAGCAAGGGAGAGTTCATTGCGGTGATGGGCCCCAGTGGTTCGGGCAAATCGACGGCGATGAACATTCTGGGATGTCTCGATACCCCGACATCGGGGGAATATCTGCTGTTCGGCGCCGAGGTCAGCGGGATGGACCGCGATCAGCGCGCGCTTTTGCGCCGGCATTTCCTGGGCTTCATCTTTCAGGGCTTCAACCTGTTGGCACGGACGACGGCGCTGGAGAATGTCGAGTTGCCGCTGATCTATCAGGGCGTGTCAGGCGCGGACCGGCGCGACCGGGCGATGGAGGCTTTGGCCAAGGTCGGGCTGGAGGGCAGGGCGGGGCACAGGCCGTCAGAGCTGTCGGGTGGCCAGCAGCAACGCGTGGCCATTGCCCGCGCCATCGTCACCAAACCCGGTCTCATTCTGGCCGATGAGCCGACCGGAAATCTGGACTCGGCGCGCGGGCGCGAGATCATGGAGCTTTTGACCCAGCTGAACCGCGACGAGGGGCTGTCCGTTCTGATGGTGACGCACGAGCCCGACATGGCCGACTACGCCAGCCGGGTGGTGACCTTTATCGACGGGCGCATCCAGTCGGATGTGAGCAAGGCGGTGCAGCGTGCTGGTTGAGGCTTTCAGGCTGGCGCTTACGGCGGTTTTTCGCAACAAACTCAGGTCCTTCCTGACCGTTCTTGGAGTCGTGATCGGGGTGGCCTCGGTCATCGCGATGGTGACGGTGGGGCAGGGTTCGACGGCGCAGGTGCAGTCGGACGTGGCCTCCCTCGGCTCGAACCTCATGATGATCCGGCCGGGTGCACCGGGCCGAGGTCCGGGCGGGGCCAGCAATGACGCAGCGCCCCTGACGCTGCAGGACATGGACGCGCTGTTGCACAACATCCCCGACATCGTGGCGGCGACCCCCGCCGTGACGCGCAGCCAGACCGTGGTCTTTGGCGAGGTTAACCATGTGGTGCAGGTGACAGGCACCGACAACGCTTATTTCGGGATCCGGGGCTGGACCCTGTCGGCGGGCCGCATGTTCAGCGAAACAGAGTTGCGCGCAGGCATCCCGGTCTGTGTGCTGGGCACCACGACGGCAGAGGCGCTGGTGGGGAAGGGGAACCCGGTCGGGATCACCATCAGGATTGGCAAGATATCCTGTGAGGTCATAGGCTTGCTGACCAAACGTGAGGCCTCGACCTTTGGTCAGGACGACAATGCCACCGTGCTGATGCCGCTCAAGGCGATGCAGCGACGGATCACCGGCAAGTCCGACGTGCAAAGCATTTCGGTGACGTTTGGCGATGGCACGACCGCCGAGGCCGTCACCGCGCAGATCCAGGTCCTGATGCGCGAGCGACGCAAGCTGAGCGGCGATGAGAACGACGACTTCAATGTCTTTGACATGAAACAGATATCCTCGATGCTGACCGGGATCACTTCGGTTCTGACCGGGCTGTTGTCTGCGGTCGCGGCGATCAGCCTCTTGGTCGGCGGCATCGGGATCATGAACATCATGCTGGTGTCCGTAACCGAGCGCACTCGCGAGATCGGCATCCGCATGGCGGTGGGCGCGACCGAGCGGCAGGTGCTGATGCAGTTTCTGGTCGAGGCGATCGTGCTGTCGCTGATCGGCGGCATTCTGGGCATATTGCTGGGGCTGGCGCTGGGGGCCGTGGGCTCTTACGCGCTGAACATCGGCTTTGTGCCGGACTGGCGGATCATCGTGGCGTCCTTTGTCTTTTCGGCCGTGGTGGGGGTGGTCTTTGGCTTTTTCCCGGCTCGGCGCGCGGCACGGATGGACCCGATCGAGGCGCTGCGGCATCAGTGATCAGATAAGGTAATACACCGCCGCCGCCACCGCGATGCCAGCCAGCGATGGCAAGAGAAAGCGCAGGCCGATCACCGGACGCCCGACCCAGGCCGCCAGAACCGCCTTGGACAGCGAGTTCGTCGCCACCGCGATCAGGATGGCGAAGGCGGGCACCTGTGGGTCGCCCCCAGAGCGGGCAGCTGAAATCGTGATCGCATCAACGTCGCCAATGCCGGAGATTGCCGCGACCGCATAGAGACCGGCCGAGCCGAACTGGCGCTGCACGACGCCGGCAATCAGGATCACGGCCACAATCAGCAGCGCCATGCGGAACACACCCATGAGATCCAGCGGACTGCGGATGCCCAGCGCGGGCATGGCGGCGGCTGCGGTTTCGCCGCTCATCCAGACGGCAAAGCCGAGAAAGGTCAGCGCGCCCGCTGCCATCGGGGGCAGCAGAATGGGCAGCAAGGTGGGCATCAGCACGGTCGCAATGACCAGCACGCGGATCAGCATGACCACGGCGGCGATCAGCATCCCGGCCACGAGCAGGCGGGCAGGGGCCTCTTTGATGGCCATGCGGGCGAGGCTCAGCGTGGTGGCGGTTGACGACGCGAGGCCCCCCGCAGCCGCCGTGACCAGAATGCCCCAGCGCGGGCCCAGGCCGCGCACCGCGACATAGCCCAGAAACGAGACGCCTGCGATCATTGTGGTAAGGATCCAGATCTCATGCAGGTTCAGAAGGCCCCACGGATCGATGGCGCGGTTGGGCAAGAGCGGCAGCAGCAGGAACGCCATGGCGAGCAGGATCAGACCGTCGCGGATCTCGGCCGAGGTCAGGGCCTTGATCCAGGCGTGCAGAACCTCGCGCATCGACAGAAGGGCTGTGGCCACTATGGCGACGGCGACGGCCGCCTGCATGTCGCCCACGGCCGCCAGCGTGCCCAGCAGAAAGGTCAGCAGGCCGGCAAGCGTCGAGGTGACGCTCAAACTGGCACTGGCAGCGGTTTCGCGCCACTGGAAGGCCGCGAACACGGCGGCAAAGCCCAGAAAGACCGTGGCGGTCAGGGCGACTCCGAGGGTTTGACCAAGAACGCCCGAAACGCCGCCGGCAAGACCAGCCAGGGCATAGCTGCGAATACCCGAGGCAAAGACAAGATTGTCCTTGTCACGGATGTTCCAGCTGCGCTCGATGCCGGTCAGAAGGCCGATGGCAAGGCTGACGCCAAGACGAAGCAAAAGATCGAGATTGTCCATGGTGCGACAATCGGGCTTTGTCGCAGAGGGCGCAACAGTTCTGATCGGATTGGTGCGGGGGGCGGGATGTTTGGCGCCAGATTGTTGCAGCCAATTATCCTATAATCAATATTATGTAATATTTTTGCTGCACCGGAGCAGGTAGATATCCATGATCCAGCCATGCGCGGCGCGGGCTTTGGCGCGGGTTTCGACGATCAAGGCGCCTGTCTCGACCAGAGAACCGCTGAGAATGATCTGCTCCTTCATGCCGACATAGGCACCCCACCATATGGAAATGTCTGTTGGGTCAAGGGTTTGAAAGGCGCAGTTGCCGTCAAGCATCACGACAAGCGTCGTGGCACCTGTGGGCCAGCCGTGATCGGTCAGCTGGCGGCCGGTGGTGATGGTCACCGGAGACCCGATGTCGTTCAACGCAATGGAATGGGCGGCGGTCAGCGCTTGCAGCGAGGTGATGCCGGGAATGACGCTGACCTGTGCGTCAAGTCGGGCCGCGATGCGCAAGGTGCTGTCATAAAGCGAAGGATCGCCCCAGACCAGAAGTGCCACATCGCGGGCCGCGGGATGATTGGCGATGGTCGCGGCCCAGGTTGCGGCGATGGCTTCGTGCCAGTCATCGACGCCATTGGCATAGTCGGGATTGGCGGCGTCGCGCACTGGCAAATCGAATTCCGTGATTTGCGTCAGGGGGTTGGTGATCACTTCTGCACAGATGTCGCGTCGAAGCTCGGCCAGATCGGCCTTGCTGGCGCCCTTGCGCGGGATCATCACCAGATCAGCGGCATTCAGCGCCTTGATCGCCTGACGGGTCAGATGATCCGGATTGCCGGTGCCAATGCCGATCAGGTGCAGATGGATCATGCGTTGCGGCTCCACAACCATTGCACAAGTCCGCCCAACGTCACCCACGCCACGAGACCGACGCCAAGGCTTCTGGCGGCGTGCCGGGCCGAAAGCTCTGGCGGAAGAATGCCTGTGAGTTCCGTCAGTTGCGGCGCGCCGATGATGTGCGGTATGGCCAGAAGTGCGACGGCTGCCAGCCGCGGCATAACGCCGGTGCCATAGGCCATAAGCGCCAGACCTGCTGCAGTGGCCCCGGCACTCAGCATCCACCAGAACTGGCGTGCAGCCAGATCGGCCGCTTCGATGCCGGGCAATTCAGGCTCCAGCCCCATCGCGGGGGCAAGCGAGAAGGCCGCAAAACCGGCGAGACCCCAAAGCAGGCCCTCGGGCCGGCGCACTGGCTTGCCGAAATGGTTCGCAGCAGCGATGCCGGCTGCAAGAACAAGGCCATAGCCGCAATAGGTGATGATCATGGTCAGCGCGGTGCTGGCCTGCCGCAGCCAGAACGGCGTTTCTTCGCCCGGCTGGGTGTGTGGCTCGACGGTGGCGGAATCGTCGGCATGCCCTGCCCCGGCGAAATGCTGAAGCTCGCCCGTCTCATAGCGTTCGGCCAGCAGGATGTTGCCTTCAAGGAACGCGAATTGCAGCAGCGTCGCCAGCAACGCCACCACAAAGCCAGCGAGCAAGCCGCTGACAAGCAGATGTTTTGTCATGTTGTCTGTCTGATCCCGACCTTAGTGGCAGGGAAATCCGGTCGAATGACGGGTGTCGTGGGCCGCATCGTGCAGAACGGCGGAATTGGCGAAACCGGCAACGAAAACCAGCGTCGCACCGATCAGCGCCACCATGACGATGGAGGCAAGGCCGGAGGCGGCTTTGGTTGTGGTCGTGTTCAGGGTCGTGTTCATATCAGGCTCCTATACCGTCACACCCGACGGCGTGTTGCATCCTCTTGCATGGCCGGTCTCCTGACTCGCGGGTTGCAGCCTGCTTTCCGCCTTCCCGGAGTTGCCCCCAGTGGCATGATGGAAAGCCGCTACCGCTTACAGTCGCGGGGGCGGTTGAGGATCAGGTGCCTGCAGCGGTCCACCCTACCCCATTCCCGTTTCAGTCCCTGACGCCTTCGCGCCGTGGGACACCTTGCGCGTTCATTTGGACCGAGATCGTCCGTGGGGTCAAGCGGGAAAGCGGCGGTTTCGGGTCATTTGGCGACAGAATTGCCGCGGGTGCGGGGAACGACGGAAATTCGTGGAGTTGGTTTTATGAATGATTTACAATTGGTTGTCGCCCGATCTTGACTGGATCGGCCGCTGTGATCGCCGCATCAACCGGGGATGCGGGCGATTGCCTTGGTTCGGAGCGTGCCAAGAGGTCGGGCGTCGGCAAAAGTGCCGTCCGGGCTGTCGAGATAGGCCCCTGCGAAGGTCAGAAGCGCTGGCAGGTCGGCACCGCTCAGATCGCCGAAGAGGTAGGCGGTCTTGCCGGGCGCGCGAAAGGCCACCACCGCCGGGCAGGTGCAGCCGGACATGCATTCGGTGGCGGTGACACGGTAAGGCTGGGGTTTCAGTGCCCGGGCGAGGTCATCGGCCAGCGGCGCAAGGCTGCCGGGGCAACTTTGGCACAGGGTGATCGTGTGTGTCATGGCGCGGCCAGAGGTCCGATGAGGATGAGGGCGGGTGTATCGCTATCGGTCAGGATCAGCGTGGACAGCGTGGCACGGTGCAGGTGCTGAGCGGGGGTCGAGACCGCCTCGGCCAGAAGGGCCGGCGTGTCCGGCGGCAGGCCCGCCTGCATCAGCAGGGCCGCAAGGGCGGCAAAGGTGCGTTTTCCCATGTAGATGACGGTGGTGGCCGCGGGATCGGCGAGGGCTGCGAGGTTAAGGTCGGCGGGCAAAGCGCCGGTCACGTCGTGGCCGGTCACGAACTGCACCCGGCGCGCGGTCAGGCGGCGGGTCAGCGGGATGCCGTAGGCGGCGGCGGCGGCTGAGGCGGCGGTGACGCCGGGGATGATCTCATACCCGATGCCCGCGGCACGGCAGGCGTCGATCTCTTCCTCGAGCCGGCCAAAGAGCCCCGCATCGCCGGATTTGAGGCGCACGACACGGGCGCCGGTCAGGGCATATTCGACCAGAAGCTGGCTGACGCTGTGCTGTTTGGGCGAGGCGCGCCCTGCCCTCTTGCCAACGCCGACGAGGTCGGCTCCGGCGCGGGCATGGGCAAGGATCGGGCCGCTCGACAGGTCGTCGAACAGCACGGCGTCGGCGGCTTGCAGGCGGTTTGCGGCCTTGAGGGTCAGCAGTTCGGGATCGCCGGGGCCGGAAGAGACGAAGGAGACAAAGCCGGTTGCAGCGGGAGCGGTCATGACGCCTCGGCGATCAGGTGGAAGAAGGAGCCGGTGACGGAACCGCGCCGTGAGCCGGTTTCAGGCACCGGGGTGCCTTCGGCATCGGTGACATGGGCGAGGGCGTCATCGGGTTGGGTCAGGATGGTGGAATAGTGGAACTCGTGCCCGCGCAGGCGCGTGCCGGGGGCATGGCCGGGCAGCGGGGCCGCGAGGGTGGCGAGACGGTAGCCAAGGTGCATCCGGCGCGTTGCGAAGCTGGTTTCCAGCCCCAGCAGCCCGGTCATCCGGTGGCGGGTGCCGTCCTTGTCGATCAGCCCGGCGCCCAGCACCATGTAACCGCCGCATTCGCCGTGGACCGGTTTGGTGGCGGCGAACTGGTGAATGCCGCGGTGGAACCCCTGTGCGGCGGCGATGGCCCCGGCGTGAAGTTCGGGATAACCGCCGGGCAGCCAGCAGACATCGGCGCTGGGATCAGGGGCCTCACCGGCGAGGGGGGAGAAGGGCAGGATCTTGGCCCCTGCCCTGTGCCAGGCATCGAGGAGATGGGGATAAACGAAGGAAAATGCCGCATCGCGGGCAAGCGCGATGCGGGCACCGGGCGGGCGCATGGGGGCTTGGGGGGCGCTCAGGTCGGCTGTGGTGCGGGCCGCATCACGCAGGGCCTGCAGGTCGACATGGGCCGCGATGAAGCGCGCGGCATCGGCCAGCAGCGGCTCAAGGTCGGGCAATTCTTCGGCCTGAACCAGACCAAGATGGCGTTCGGGCATGGTGATGGCGGCATTGCGCGGCAGGGCGCCGAGGACGGGGATGCCGGCGGCCTCCATGCCAAGACGGACGAGGCGTTCGTGGCGCGGGCTTGCGACGCGGTTCAGAACGACCCCCGCCAGCTTCAGTCCGGGGCGAAAGGCGGCAAGGCCCATCGCCATCGCCGCCGCCGTCTGCGCCTGTCCCGAAACATCCAGCACCAGAACCACGGGCCAGCCCGTCAGAATCGCGAGGTCGGCACTGGCACCGGTGCCGATCTCACCCGCTTTGGCCACCCCGTCATGGAGACCCATCGAGCCTTCGGCCAGCACAAGGTCGGCGCCTTGCGCGCGGGTCAACAGGGCGGCGATCTGGCCCTGCCCCATAGCCCAGGTGTCGAGGTTGAACGACGCCCTTCCGCTGGCAGCTCGGTGAAAGGCCGGGTCGATGTAGTCCGGGCCGGATTTGAAGGTCTGCACCGCCAAGCCAAGGTCGCGAAACGCCCGGGCCAGCCCGAGGGTCAGCGTCGTCTTGCCCGTGCCGGAAGCCGGCGCCGAGATGATCAGGCCGGGGGCGGTCATT
>JANMCI010000547.1:0-2780 GCA_031361245.1 Rhodobacterales bacterium | reverse complement strand
GTTCTCAGTAATTCGGGAATATCCGCCGGGGCCAAACCCTGATCCCCGGCCCAAATCCCGGCAAAACCCGCAGCCCCAGCGATCAGCCCCACCATCAGGGTTTTGCCCAGAGTGCTCATGGCTTCACGCCAAGGATCAACTCTCCCTGCACCGTATCCACCTCCCCTTGAACCTTAGCGGCAATCTGAAACCGCCAGGTCCCCGCCATCGCCAGATCGGCCTTGAACTGGTATTGACCCGGGATGCCAGACGCCACCGCTTCAACCGGGGTCGTCATGCCCGCCATGCCTTCGGGGGCCATGTCCAGCCGCGTGGTAAAGATGACGGCATCGGACACCGGCGAATTGGTCCGCAGGTCGGTCAGCGATACCGTGATTGCCACACCAGCCCCTTTGTGCAGTTCGCTGCCGATGATTTTGAACGCATAGTCTTCTGGGGCGGCCTGAGCGCCAAAGGTTGCCGCGAGGGTCAAAGCCTGCGCCAGCACGAAGCCGCGCATCGAGTGTTTGATGTTCATGTCAATTTTTCCGACTGTCAGAACCGCGCATTCGCGCGTTTTCAACCCGGCGAGGGCCAAGCTGTGCTTACCGCCCGGCCACGTGCCGAACGGGTTCCGGGCGCTCCTGGCACCCATCACAGTCAGATCCTGGGTGGCCTTCGCAGCCCATAGCCATCGAGGGTTGGAAGTAGTGGGTCGGTCGAAAAGGCAAAGCGGACGGCTTGCGCTTCGGGCTGGAATACAAGCCCCTCCGATGGTGCCCCAACCGCCGCAGACACCGACAAACCGGGAAATGCCAGCGGGCAGTCCGGCATTTTGGCACAGTTTTGCCGTGGGCAAGGTACGCCATCGCCCATTTGCATCGTCGGAGAGGTTACAGCTGTAACGGCAGCATTTGCCTCTTGCACCGGGGCAACGATCATCGTTGCCAGCATCAGAACCAACCCCAAGATGCCAAGTATCCTGCTCATCCCACTGGCTATGCCCAGATCAACACAATCTCACAAGACACAATTTGCTGAACTCGGCCTGGAACAGGTCTATGCGACGCAGGCTGTTCCGTGCGAACGGACGGTGAAACCTTGATCTTGCGCATTGCGCATTGCGCAGCTTGGTCTTGGCCAAATGCTAACTTGCTGCCCGTGTACCGTTCCGCGCGCTTGATCCAGCATTCCCAAATGCAAAATGCCCCCTCTTTTCAGGGGGGACTGGTCAAACGTTGAGGTTGCGTTGAGGTAAAACGGCAAGTGCTATAAACAAGCGTTTTTGTCGGATTCTAAAGCTATGGAAAAGTTAGTTTTTTGGTTGCGGGGGGCAGGATTTAAACTGCAGCCGTCAGGTTACGAGCCTAGTTGAGATCTCTGCTCCTTCCACTCCGCCGGAAACGGTTCCAGCAACTCCGCCAGCCCCAGCAGACATCGCCCCTCCACAATCCCCTCAACGATCTCCGGTGCCAGCAGCGTCAACCGTATGACCCGTGTCATGTAGGACGGCGCGATCTTCTGATGCGCGGCCAGATCGCCGATTGTCGCGAAGGCGCCGCTGTCGATCATGTGTTTCCAGCGATACGCCCGGGCCAGGGCTTTGACGACGCAGTTGTCGATGCGCAGGCGGGGAGTGGCCGCTCCTTCCGGCACGATAATTTCCTTGCGCCCACCGCGCTTGCGGATGACGAAGGGCACCTGCACGGTCAGCGTTTCGGGCAACACGCGGATCATGCGGCACGCTCCGCTTTGACCGTCATGTCTCGCACCAGGCCGGTCAGGCCATCGACACGCTCGACCAGCAGCTGGACGATGCGCGCCTGTTCGGCAGTGAAGAGCTCATCCCACAGCGGATCAAGCTGCTGCAAGGCGTCGCGGGCGTCCTCTTCGGTGATGTCGGTATCGTTGGCTGTCGCTGCCCTCCAAGTTGCGACAATGATCTCGGGCTGGCGCAACACCATGCGCAACTGGTCAATGACCGCGGCCTCGATTTCCGCTGCGGGAACGCGGCCGATCGGACAGGTGCCGGCGCCATGACGCAGGATGGTCTGGCTGACATAGTAGCCGTAAAGCCGACCGCCCTTGCGGGTGTGGCTGGGTGAGAAGGCGGCGCCATCTGGGCCGTAAAGTAGCCCCTTGAGCAATGCCGGTGTCTTGGTCCGCGTGGTGTTGGCGCGCTTGCGCGGGCTTTCGGTCAGGATGTCGTGGACGCGGTCCCACTCCGCCCGGTCGACGATGCCCTTGTGCTCGCCCGGATAGGCGGTACCCTTGTGGACCGCCTCTCCAATGTAGACCCGGTTGTTCAGCATTCGGTAGATGTACTTCTTGTCAACGAGGTTGCCGTTGCGGGTGACGACACCGCGCGCTTTCAGTTCGCGCGCCAAAACCGTGGCAGAGCCGATCTCGACAAAGCGGTTGAAGATCCAGCGCACCGCGTCAGCCTGATCATTGGCGATCAGCTTGCGGTCACTGACATCATAGCCCAGCGGGGGAAAGCCCCCCATCCACAGGCCCCTGCGGCGGGAGGCGGCGATCTTGTCGCGGATGCGCTCGCCGGTGACCTCGCGCTCGAACTGGGCGAAGCTGAGCAGGATGTTCAGCGTCAGTCGACCCATCGAGGTGGTGGTGTTGAAGGACTGCGTGACCGAGACGAAGGTGACGCTATTGCGGTCGAACACCTCGACCAACTTCGAGAAGTCCATCAGAGAGCGCGACAGGCGGTCGATCTTGTAGACGACCACCACGTCAACCAGCCCCTCCTCGATGTCGGCCAGCAGGCATTTCAGGCCGGGTCGTTC
>JANMCI010000520.1:0-1644 GCA_031361245.1 Rhodobacterales bacterium | reverse complement strand
GCAGCGGATATCGGTGGACAGCGGCGGACCTTGGGCGGGCGGACCCAAGTCCTTTGAGGAACATGATCTGGCGCGCGGACTGCGCGACGACCTGCCCGACACCGCCTCTGAAGAGGTCCGCTCGACCCATTGCACCAATTGCGGCGCGGTGGTCGAGTTTCAGGGCGCCAACCACGCCACAGAATGCCCGTTCTGTGCCACCCCCCTTGTCGTCGACAGCGGCTCCCATCGCCGCATCAAACCCAAAGCCCTGATCCCGTTCCAACTGGACGAGGGCACTGCCCGCAAGGCGCTGATCGCCTGGCTCGGCAGCCTGTGGTTCGCGCCCAACCGTCTGCTGGAGTTTACCCGTGCCGGTCGCGCCATGAACGGCGTCTATGTGCCCTATTGGACCTTCGACGCCGATACGCATTCGCGTTACCGTGGCCAAAAGGGCGTGCATTACTACGAAACCCGCACTGTCACCGTGAACGTCAATGGCCGCTCCGAACAGCGGCAGGAACAGGTGCAAAAGACCCGCTGGTATCCCGCCTCCGGCACCGTGGCACGGCGGTTCGATGATGTCCTCGTCATCGCCGCCACCAGTCTGCCCCAGGCCCTGGGCGAGGGGCTGGAGCCTTGGGACCTTTCCGCCCTTGCGCCTTACAGCCCCGACTACCTCGCCGGCCTTCAGGCCGAAGGCTATACGATCGCTCTGGCCGATGGCCACCAGACCGGGCGGGCCAAGATGGACGCGGTGATCTATTCAGATGTCTGCCGCGACATCGGCGGCGACGTGCAGCGCGTCGAAAACATCGATAGCGATTACGAGGATGAAACGTTCAAGCACATCCTGCTGCCAGTCTGGATGGCCGCCTATAAATACAGCGGCAAAAGCTACCGCTTTCTGGTCAACGGTCAGACGGGCGAGGTTCAAGGCGAACGTCCGTGGTCGGTGTGGAAGATCACCTTTGCCGTGCTTGGTGGCCTCATCCTGATCGGCGGGGCGCTTTACGGCTACTATCTCTACGACCCCTCCGCTTTCCAGTAGCCGCCCGCTTGCGCCCCCGGGGGCGGAAGGCCGCAGCGTACGCAGCCTTAACCCCCCATGTCTTCCCCCGCGTAGAGACGGAAAGAAGACAAAAGGAAGACGGAAAAAAGACAGAGCTTTTCGTCCTATGTCCCTTGTTAACCATGGCTTTTCCCGGAATCGCCGCCCCGGCCTCCTGACACAGCCAATTGACAACCACCCTTCCCCTTGCCATAGCCCGCCCGACATCAGGAGGCCCCATGCGTATCCTCGACCACGCCCATATTCCCGAGCTTCCTAACCCCTATTTCGGCAAGGTCCGCGACTGCTACGACCTGCCGCCGACCGCCGCTGAACCAGGCGGCCGGCGCATCCTGATCTCGTCTGACCGGATTTCGGCCTTTGACCAGATCTTGGCCGCCAGGGGAAAAAGGTTAGGGTCGGTTGTTGGGGGGCACCGCGGGTTTGGTGGGACCCTTCCTCCAGGTACTGGCCGTTGATCCGGCGGTGCACCGGCCAGCAACACGATATAGGGAGCCCAATCATGCGCCACCATCTGAAGGATGTTTCGCCACGCCGCTTCTGCGTCGCGGCAATTTTCAAACTGCATCTGGCTCGGAGCTTCCATGATCGAA
>JANMCI010000065.1:0-1776 GCA_031361245.1 Rhodobacterales bacterium | reverse complement strand
GGTTTGCGCGTGGCCTGGGTCAGACCGCAGGCAAACCAAGACATCCAACCAGCTGGAAAAGCTGCCCTGAGGAGATGAATATGACAGACGTAATGGTGCCCTCCCTGGGGGAAAGCGTGTCCGAAGCCACCGTCTCGACCTGGTTCAAGAAGGTCGGCGATGCGGTCAAACAGGACGAAATGCTGTGCGAGCTGGAAACCGACAAGGTCTCGGTCGAGGTGCCAAGCCCGGTGACCGGCGTGCTGATGGAAATCATCGCCCCCGAAGGCACGACCGTCGCCGCCTCCGCCCGGCTCGCGATCGTCAGCGAGGGGGCCGCCGCTTCCGCCACCAAGGACAAGGTGACCAAGGCGCTGGAAGGGGTGCCGTCGACGGTCAGGGAACCCTCGCTCGCGCCGATTGCGGGGCCGGAACCGACCGTGCCGCGCGACATCAAGAACGCGCCATCGGCCGAAAAAGCCATGGCTGAGGCGAACCTGACCCCGGATCAGGTCACCGGCACCGGCCGCGATGGCCGCATCATGAAAGAGGACGTCGCCCGCACTGTTGCGGCCCCTGTGGCCACCCCGGCTCCCGCTGCTGCCCCGGCCGCCGCACCCGCCCCGGTCGCCATCCCCCGCGCCCCCGTGCCCGCCGACGACGCCGCTCGCGAAGAGCGTGTCAAGATGACCCGCCTGCGCGCCACCATCGCCCGCCGCCTGAAAGACGCCCAGAACACCGCCGCCATGCTGACCACCTATAACGAGGTCGACATGTCCGCCGTCATGGGACTTCGCAACGAATACAAGGACGTGTTCGAGAAAAAGCACGGCGTTAAACTGGGCTTCATGTCGTTCTTCGTCAAAGCCTGCTGCCATGCCCTGAAAGAAATCCCCGAGGTCAACGCCGAGATTGACGGCCAGGACGTGGTCTACAAGAACTACGTCCACATGGGCGTCGCCGTCGGCACCCCCTCGGGCCTCGTCGTGCCCGTTCTGCGCGACGCCGACCAGATGGGCTTTGCCGCCATCGAGAAAAAGATCGCCGAACTGGGCCTGCGCGCCCGCGACGGCAAACTCAGCATGGCCGAAATGCAGGGCGGCTCCTTCACCATCTCCAACGGCGGCGTCTACGGCTCGCTGATGTCCAGCCCCATCCTGAACCCGCCGCAATCGGGCATCCTCGGCATGCACAAGATCCAGGACCGCCCGGTTGTGGTCGCAGGCCAAATCGTCATCCGCCCGATGATGTATCTGGCGCTGAGCTACGACCACCGCGTCGTCGACGGGAAAGGCGCAGTCACGTTCCTGGTGCGGGTGAAAGAGGCGCTGGAGGACCCGAGGCGGTTGTTGATGGATTTGTGATCATGTTTCAATCCGCTATTGAGGTTTCGCGCGCTTGGAGCTCCGGGCTCAATCGCCTTGGTTGGGGAAGTCTTTGTGTTCTCTTTCTCGGCATGGCGTTCGATCTCATAGATAAGACCTATGCCAATGAGATTGTATCTGAAGGCGTCACCGCAAGATCGATCGTTATCATAATTGTGCTGTATCTTTCCTCAAATTTGTTGGGAGCGATGGTCGTTAGCCTTGGGTCCAATTCTCTTAATAATAGATACAATGTGAAGAGCAACACCATGAGGGGGTAATCCCCCCCGACAGTAAGGGGCTGCATGAGTAGAATTTTCTCGGCAAGATGAGCGAGGAGATTCTGAATGAAGACAAGCAGATACACTGAGGCGCAGATCATCGCGATCCTGCGGCAGGCCGAAGGTGGTGTTCCGGTGGCCGAGCTTTGCCG
>JANMCI010000499.1:0-18656 GCA_031361245.1 Rhodobacterales bacterium | reverse complement strand
TCCGGCCCCGCCGCAAGTATATTGGTTTCCATCGTGCCTGCTCTTGTTATTGGGCTCTTTGGCCGCTGTTTGCATGGATTCTACATGGATTTGAAGGGGAATGCCAACACAAGTGCGTCAAACGGCGCATTGTTGCTGAATTCCTTACAGGCTCGGCCACACCTCGGCTCAGTGCGGAGCGGCTCCCATCGCAAGCCGCACTTGCGCGGGGATCCGCGCGGGCAGACCGTCGTCGGTCAGACAGACCAGCGTCACCACCGATGCGAACAGGCGCTCACCCATCCGGGTGATGTCCTGCTCCAGCACGATCCGCGCCCCGGTAAAGGCAACCAGCCGCGTCTGGACCTGCAATTCATCGTCAAACCGCGCCGGGCGCAGGTAATCCGCCTCGACCCGGCGGACGGCAAACACCACTCCGGCCTCCGACCGCAGCCGCCCCTGATCCACCCCGATGGCTCGCACCCATTCCGTGCGCGCCCGCTCGATGAATTTCAGATAATTGGCGTAATAGACGATCCCGGCCAGATCGGTGTCCTCGTAATAGACCCGCAGCGTGAAATGGTGGCTCATCGGGACGCCCGTCCCGGTGCCGTAACCGCCGCCGGACAAGCCTGCCCTGAACCCCTGCGCATGTCAGATCATCGGCACAAAGGGCACACCGCAGGCGCACAGCAGCAGGGGCAGGGCAATCATCATCCAGCGCATCGACATCTCCTGTTTCGCCTCAACCTAAAGCAGCCTTTGCGGCCTGCCAACATTCATCGCATCCGCGCATGTATCCGCAAGGCGTGCGACGCATCCGCCGCCACCACCGGCATCACCGGGTCATAAGCCGCCCGGATCACTCCGGCAATCTCGGGCCGCAAGATCACCTGTCCTTCGAGCTGCGCCAGCGCCGCCGAGCGTTTGAACGCCGTGTCCGCCCAAAGACACATCATCTCGGCCGCCTGTGCCAGCGCCAGATCCGCGGCCGGCATCGCCGCAAGCGCCTCGTCCATCCGCAGAAAGACAAAGACCGCCTTGATCGCCCCGCGCTCATCGAACCGGAACAGCCTGTATTGGTTCGCCTGCGCCCCCTCCAGCTTTCGGCACAGCACCGCAAGGTCCGGCACCAGCCGGTCCAGACCGGGAACCTGCGGCAACTCGGCCCAGTCGCGAAAGAAGAAGAACATCAGGTTCGCGCCAAGTTCGGTGTCGGTCTCGGCCATCTTGTGCCCGGCCAGCGTGACCACGGCCTCGACCGCCCCCTTGATCACCGACAGCGTCGCGTCATCGACCCCGAACACCACCGGCACGATCGGCCTGCCCCAGCGGGCAAAGCGGTAACTGCCGTCCTGTCCGGTGAACAGGGCCTTTACGTCGTCCGCCTGCATTCAGCCCGCAACCTCCGTCCGCTTTTCGGCAATCCGCAGGCCGGCCCAAGTCCGGCCCCCATCGCGTTGCGCGATGAAGGCTGTCCCGGCATCGCTCATCCCCGGCGCCGTGGCCATCTTACGCCCCCAGAAAGTCCGTCTTGCCGATTTCGACACCATTGGACCGCAGGATCGCATAGGCCGTCGTCATGTGGAAAAAGAAATTCGGCAGCGCATAGCCCTGATAGTACTGCATCGCGGGAAAGTTCAGCTCGCGTGAGCCTGCCTTGACATGGATCGTGCGGCCCTCTGCCGCCTCGAACGCCTCGGCGGGAAGGGCCGAGATGAAGGCGATGGTCTTGGCGATCCGCTCCCTCAATTCCGGCAGCGTGGTTTCGGTGTCGGCAAAGCTCGGCACATCGACCCCGGCAAGCCGTGCCGACATGCCCTTGGCATGGTCACAGGCGATGGTGATCTGGCGCCACAGCGGCAGCATGTCCACAATCAGGCGCAACTGCGGAAGGACCTCCGGCTTGATCTTCTTGGCTTCAGCCATGGCTTCGGCCTTGTCGAGAATGCCCGACAGGGCGGTCAACGAGTGGATTAGGGACGGAACTGGCGTGTACATCGGAACCTCATGCTGGATATTGGCCCGCCACACATGCGCGTTTCCATGCCGAATGCAAGCGCCCTTCAAAGCGGCCCGGCGCCGCTTTCCGGCACTTTATTGGCTGTCCGCTTTTCGCCGCCCCCCTCCGGCTCGCGCGGGGCAGCCCATGCCCAGCCCGCGCCCTCTCATACCGCTCGAGCGGCCCGCCTGGCCCGGTCCTTGGCCACCAAAATCCTCCGCTTCACCCCCGATGTCCGCGTGAAATTCGGTTAAGATCGAGTTAATGGAAACGGGTAACCATATGTTTTTAGTTGATAAAACGGCATGTCGTCAAATGCGACATCTGACGACACTCGCCCTCCAAGGGGCTTGTGATCGCCCCGCAAACAACGCACACCAACCTTGTCGGGACGAAACACGGCAAAGGGAACGTCATGAGCCTGCATCTGTTCGATCTGTTGGGCAACCGCGCCCTGATCACCGGCTCCTCGCAGGGCATCGGCTTTGCCCTCGCCCAGGGACTGGCCACCGCCGGCGCCGAGGTCGTGCTGAACGGCCGCGATGCCGCCAAGCTCGCCGCCGCCGCCGCCCGTATTCCCGGCGCGCGGATCCTGCCCTTCGACGCCACCGACCACGCCGCAGTCCGCCGCGCCGTTGACGGTTTCGAGGCGCAGCACGGCCCGATCGACATTCTCGTGAACAACGCCGGGATGCAGCACCGCACCCCGCTCGAAGACTTCCCACCCGAGGCGTTCGAGCAGCTCCTGCACACCAACATCTCGACCGTCTTCAACGTCGGTCAAGCCGTGGCCCGGCACATGATCGCCCGCAAGGCTGGCAAGATCATCAACATCGCCTCCGTCCAGACCGCCCTCGCCCGCCCCGGCATCGCCCCCTACACCGCGACCAAGGGAGCGGTGGGCAACCTGACCAAGGGGATGGCCACCGACTGGGCCCGGTACGGGCTGCAATGCAACGCCATCGCGCCGGGTTACTTCGATACCCCCCTCAACGCCGCCCTCGTGGCCGACCCCGATTTCACCGCATGGCTGGAAAAGCGCACGCCTGCCGGGCGCTGGGGCCGTGTGGACGAACTGGTGGGCGCCTGCATCTTTCTGTCCTCCGCGGCATCGTCCTTCGTGAACGGCCACATCCTTTACGTCGATGGCGGGATCACCGCTTCCCTGTAAGGCCGGGATCAGACTCGACAACGCAGTATCCATCGGGCAGACAGCGCAAAAGTTGCACGGTCGGAGGTTTGCAATGCATGTTCTGGTCACGGGCGGCGCGGGCTATATCGGATCGCATGCCTGCAAGGCACTGTCCCGGGCCGGCTTCATTCCCGTCGCGTTCGACAACCTGAGCTCCGGCTGGGCCGGTGCTGCGAAATTCGGCCCGCTCTTCCAGGGCGACCTTCTGGACCGCGCCAGCATCGACGCCGCCCTTGCCGCCTATAAACCCGTCGCCGTGATGCATTTCGCTGCCCTCTCCCTCGTTGGCGAGTCGATGAGCAATCCGGGCAAATACTGGCGCACCAACGTGAACGGCTCCCTCAACCTGATCGAAGCCGCACTGGCGGCCGGGATCCGGAACTTCGTATTTTCCTCGACTTGCGCCACCTATGGCGATCAGGATGGCGTCACGCTGAATGAAGACACCCCGCAAGCCCCGATCAACGCTTATGGCGGGTCAAAGAAGGCGATCGAGGAAATCCTGCGCGACTTCTCCAAGAGCGACGGACTGAACCACGTCATCTTCCGCTATTTCAACGTGGCGGGAGCCGACCCTGAGGGAGAGGTGGGCGAGCAGCACGAACCCGAGACGCACCTCATTCCGCTGATGCTCGACGCCATCGACGGCCGCCGCCCGGCGCTGACCGTGTTTGGCTCGGACTACAACACCCCCGACGGGACCTGCATTCGCGACTACGTCCATGTCAGCGATCTGGTCGACGCCCATGTGCTGGGGTTGAAATGGCTGCTGGATGGCAAAGGCAACCGGGTGTTCTGCCTTGGCTCGGGCGAAGGCTTTTCGGTGCGGCAGGTCATCGAGGCGTCGCGGGCGGTGACCAACCGCGATGTGCCGATCATCGAGGGGACGCGGCGGCCGGGCGATGCGACGATGTTGGTGTCGGGCTCGACCCGGGCGATTGCCGAACTGGGTTGGCGGCCCGGACGCTCGAACCTGACGCAGATGATCGGCGACGCACTGAACTGGAGCCGCAAACCGCGGTTCGAGAAATAGCTCCCGGTGACGCCTTGTCAGGACGCAACCTGACGCGGACGGACCCGAATTGCAGGGTTTGCGACTCATTGCGGAGTTTGTCATTGCGTCCGGCGATTGCGGTGACCGATTGAGTCTGACACGAACAACAGTCAATCGAATCCGCCAGTTCCGGTGCGGCCGGAATCGGTCCTGGGCAGTCCGACCGAGTTGCCAGAAAGCGCTTGGACCGGCGATGGCAGCATGCAAGACTGAAGCCGGGTGGGTGGCTAGAACGGGAGGCCCGGTTTTGGTATCAGCGACATGAACCCCTATTCGGCACTTCCGGAGCGGAATTTCTGGTCGCCAGCCGTTGGAAAGCGGTCGGCGCTTCAGATAACTGACCTCTGGACACCAAAATGGGAAATCACCCCCGATCAAGGAATTGCAACCTTCGGGTCCTGCTTTGCGCAACACTTCAGCCGGGCCCTGGTGCAGCGCGGTTATAACTGGGTCAACCATGAACCCGGTCCGCAGGAATTGGCGCCGTCGGATGCCGCCTTGTACAATTACGGGATATTTTCGGCAAGGACTGGCAATATCTACACGGCGAGGATGCTGGAGCAATGGACCGGCTGGTCGGTTGGTGGACTCGAGGTGCCGCATGCGATCTGGGAAACCAATGGCAGATCTTATGACCCATTCCGCCCGGCAATCGAGCCAGACGGATTTGACTCGCCAGATGAAGTTTTCGCGAGCCGCCGTCTCGCCCTCCGCTCCTTTGGCGACGCCATTGCAAAAAGCGGTGTGTTCGTTTTTACCATGGGTCTGACTGAAAGCTGGATCGACCTGAATGATGGTTTCGAATATGCGATTTGCCCCGGAACGGTGGCCGGTGAACACCTGCCCGAGCGCCATGGGTTCCACAACGCCCGCTACGGGGCAATCATGAGCGCAATGCAGAAGTCGATTTCCATGATGCGCGAGGTCAATCCGGGTCTGCGCATTTTGCTTACGGTTTCGCCGGTTCCGTTGACTGCCACGGCATCGACCGGGCACGTTCTTGTCGCGACGACCTATTCGAAAAGCACCCTGCGCGCCGTAGCCGGCGACCTGGCCGACTGCGACCCGCTGATTGACTACTTTCCATCGTACGAAATCATTACCGCGCCACCCTATGGCGGAATGTTCCATGCCGAGAACAAACGATCAGTCCTGCAGGCGGGGGTCGATCATGTGATGGCGCAGTTCTTTGATGGCCAGGCTAAGGCCTTTGCGCAAACTCCCGCCGATCCTGGTCAAAAGGCTGCGAAATCTATGGCTTTGGATGATCATGATGACGCGGATCTGGTGTGCGAGGAGGCGCTGCTGAACGCATTTGCGCCAAAGGGATGATATGCGGATCTGCATTGTCAGCAACAGTCATCTGGCCAGTTTGAAGTTGGGATGGGACGCGATCCGGACCAGATTTCCGGAAATCGAGATCGTTTTCTTCGGTTCTCCGGCAGGCTCGATCCATAGCACCAGACTGATCAACGGAAAGCTGGCCTCTGAAACCCCGGAAGTGCGGCAAAGTTTCATGCTGACCTCGGGTGGTTCCGCCGAAATCGACCCGCAAGACTTTGATACCTTTCTGTTTTACGGGTTGTCGCTTCTGGTCCCGCGGCTGGAGTTCGGCATCTCGAAAGCCGTACGACAATTGGTTGCGAGATCGATTGCGTCGGCGTCCATGGCGCTGAAGATGGCCAAGGATGTCCGGAGCGTTTCAGAAAAACCGATCTGGTTGGGCCATGTTCCCCTGCCCTCCCTGCCGCTAAAGACGGCGGAAAGCCGAGTGATGACCGCTTATGAGGCCTCGGTCGCGACGCTTGACGCGGTCATCAACCTCCCGCAGACCATGCTGCTGCGACAACCTCCTGAGACCTTGAATGACGAACTGACGACCCTGACACAGTATTCCATCGGCGCGGTCAAGTTGCTGTCGATGTACGAGGCCGGGGGGCACAAGCTGTTCCGGCACGACACCAAGCATATGAACGGTGACTTCGGGGCTATGTGGCTGGAGATGAACCTGCCGGTCATGCTGGCGGCTTCGGTGCCCCAGGCGTGAAGGGGTAAGTCGGCCAGGGCCCGCCGCAGTCGTCTGGCGTGTTCAGGGGTCGGCGAGCGCGGCGATCTCGCGGCGGAATGACAGGGCGTCGCCCTGGTCGGGGGCGTCAAGCTCTTCGGCATAGCGCCGGCCGGCGTAAGTGGCCCAGGCGATGGGCCCAGGGGCGGCGGCGTCGCCGACAAGCTTGACGCTTTGCACATCGCCCCAGTCGGCCCGCCGCACCATCAGAGAGTGGTAGAGGGCGTCGTCGGGCAAACGGCTGGTCACCATCACCACCGCATCGCAGGTAAGCTCGCTTCGGCGTCCGGTCCAGGTACAGCCCAGCGTCACCTCTGCCGCCCCGACCGCCTCGGGCGCCTTGGAACAATGCAGTGACACACCAATTTCCAACATTCTGCGCTGAATAATGGCCTGCTCCAGCGTATTCTCTGCCCATTCTGCAACTTTTGCGGCGGGAGTCACGAAACTGACAGCGCAGCCACGCGCCACCAGAAGTTCGGCCAGAACCGACCCCATATAATAGTGATCATCGTCATAGAGCAGCACGCTGCCCCCAGTCGGGCCACCCCCGGCCATCAGGTCATCGGGGGTATAGACCGGCATGGCCGGGTCTGTCGGGATCGGGGCCAGATGCAGCCGGGCAACGGCGTCCCTCCGCCATGTTGCCCCGGTCGCCACCGCGACATGCTGGGCGCCCATGGCCAGAACATCCTCGACGGTCAGAGAGCTTTCGAGAAAGGTCTGGACATTGACCATCGGGGCCAGTTGCCCGGTGCGATGATCGGCGACCCGGCCCCATGCCGACAATCCCGGCAGCCGCCGTTCCCTCGTCACACGACCGCCAAGCACCTTGGCGGCCTCGGCCAGCGTTACCTGATAGCCGCGCTTGCCAAGCGCCAGTGCCGCCTCCAGCCCGGTTGGCCCGCCACCGACTATCAGCACCGTTTCAGATGCGCCCTTGGGCCGCGCTCGTTCCGGGTGCCACCCCTTGCGCCATTCTTCCATGAAGGCGGTGTTCTGCGTGCAGCGGCTGATGCCGTGGGTCATGTCGCCCGCAACGCAGATGTTGCAGCCGATGCACTCGCGGATGTCCTCGACGCGGCCCTCATCCACTTTGCGCGGCAGAAACGGATCGGCAATCGAAGGACGGGCGGCGCCGATGAAATCCAGCACCCCGGTCCTGATCTGGCGCACCATTTCGTCGGGCGAAGTAAAACGGCCCACACCCACCACCGGCTTGGACGTCAATGCCCTGATCCCGCGCACGAGGTCTTCCTGAGCGGCCTCAGGCTTGAAGCGCGAGGTGCCCGAGCACTGCTCCCACGTCCCGTGAGCAAGGTCCCAGATGTCCGGCAGATCGCCATGCATTTCGATGAAATCGCGGACCTCGGCGTTGGAAAAACCAAGTTTTCCGGCCTCATGCAGCGAAAGGCGCAAAGAAAGCGCAAGCTCACCTTTTGTTTCCTCGCGGGCGTCCTCGATCACTTCGCGGACAAACCGGGCGCGGTTTTCAAGCGAGCCGCCATATTCGTCGGTCCGCAGGTTGGTGGCCCGGCTGAGGAAATGCTGAAATATCCCGAAGCCATGGGCGCCATAGAGGCAGATGAGGTCAAATCCCGCCTGCTGGCTGCGGCGCACGGCATTGCGGAACCAGCGGCGCAGGTCCCTGATGTCGGATCCGTCCAGCGTCCGGGCCTGCACCGGGTCGGAGGTGAAGGTCAGGATCGGTCCGCCGGACACCGCCAGGGGCACTTCGCGGCTGTAGAGATTGGGGCCGTTGATGCCGGAATAGGCCAACTGGATGCCCGCCAGCGCGCCGTGGCTTTTCATCGCCTCGGCCATCCGGGCCAGTGCGGGAATGTCGCGGTCGTCCCACAGGTGCTGCTCGATAAAGGGGGTGATCTCGGAGGTCGGGTGGATCTCGGTCTGCTCGGTGAAGATGACGCCCCAGCCACCCTCGGCCTTGGTGCGGCGCATCTCGATCACCGCAGAGGGGTCGCGGTGGCCGCCGCCATTGCAATGTGGCACCTGGTAAAAGCGGTTCTTGGCCAGTTTCGGACCGATTTGCAGGGGCTGAAACAGGATGTCGTAACGCGGGTCGCGCATGTCAGATCTTTCGGAAGTCGGCGCCTTGGGTGGACAGGCGGTAAGGGTCAAGTGCTGTGGGCAGATCGGCCACCATGAGGGCCGGTCCTTGCCCCGCCTGCACCAGAGGCTCGCCATAAGGGTCGGCAATCAGCGAGCCGCCGACATAGGTCAGATCGCCCTCGGTGCCGCAATAGTTGGCATAGGCGATGGTCAGGCCATGGTTGGCGGCCATGGCGGACACGGTATAGCGGACGACATGGGTGAAGGGCATCATGTTGGCCGTGGGACACAGGATGAGTTGCACACCCTTGGCGGCCAAGGCGGCGATATGGGGTGCGAATTCAATGTCATAGCAGATCAGAAGCGCGGTCCTGAGCCCGTGCAGGTCAAACACGGCATAGCCATCGCCAGCCTGATAGATTGACCGTTCCCGTACGCCATAGAGTTGTATCTTGCGGTAATGGGCAATCTGGCGGCCAGTGGCATCAATGGTCGCGGCGGCGTTGAAGATCCGGTCGCCGTCTCGCTCGGCGTAACCCAGCGTGACGCCGCAACTTGCCCTGCGGCAGAGGTCGGAGATTTGTGCCAGCCATGACCCGGACCTGGTCTGGGCAAGGGCCGGGATGGTCGCGCAATTGTAGCCGGGCAGGAAGACCTCCGGCGTGACCAGCATCCGCGCCCCGGCTGCCGCCGCTGCCGTCACGGCGGTTTCCAGCCCGGTCAAGGCGGCCTCGGGGTCGCCTGCGGGCGAGGGTGTTTGCCAGATAGCCAGACGCATCTTGATCCTCCGATCCTTCGGGTCCACCAAATCGCGGGCCGCGCGGACTGGCAAGGTAAGAATAGCTGGGCATGGCGAAGGCGTGGCCTAATCGGGCCGTCAGAAGAGGAAATCGCTGTCCAGGAAATCGGCAGCGGTCAGGGCATGACCGGCGACAACTTTGACGTCGTGACCGTTGAGGCTGATGATGGCCCCCGTCGCGGTCTGGGTGATGGTCAGCGCCGAACTGGAATAGACATGGCCCCAGGCCGAAAGGTCGATTCTGTCGCTATGCAGGTCGAAATCGGTGATGCGCAGCGCATCGGAATTGGCCGCAAAGACAAAGCTGTCGGCCCCTGCGCCGCCCGTCATAACGTCAGAGCCGCCGCCGGAATGAAGCCAATCTTCCCCCGCGCCGCCCTGAAGCGTCTCGTTTGCAGTCGTTCCCAGCAGCAGATCATCCTTGGTGGTGCCGGTGGCCACGCCGCCAGCGGCCTGCACGACGCCGCCAAGATTGGCCAATGCGAACTCAAATGCCTGAACCCGGTCGGTATGGGCATCGACGACAAAGATGCTGACCGTGGTGCCGTTGACGGCCACTTCCAGCCCGGTCACGGCGGCAAGCCCCAACCCCGTTTCAAAAACACCGGTGGCGAAGGGGGCGAGTGTCCCGTCGGGCAAAAGCTCCATCACCGAGATTCCGGCATCGGTGCCAGCTGTCACCACGAAGGAGCGGCCGTTCAGAGTGAAGCTGTCCAGCACAGCCGTATGGGCAAAGCGCGTCGTCAGGTCGTCGACCACGTGGTCGGTCTGGAACAGGCAGCCCGTGTCATTCACGCGTACGACCGAGAGCGAGCTGGAGCCGGTGGAGGCGATCACGGCGTAGGTTTGACCGCCGACGACCATCACCTGCAGCGCTGCCGGTCCGTTGACCGCCAGCAGGTCGTGATTGCCCAGACTATCCACCAGCGAGGCCTTGCCGTTTGCGTCAATCGCAAAAGAAGTGATTCCGTTTTCGAGACTGGACAGCGCCAGCAGATAATTCTGCCCGGCAAGGGTCACCGAAGCAGTGTCGCTGACATTCGCCACATAGGTTTTGGCAGTGTCGTCCACCCGGTCAGCAACGGTCAGCGTCCCGTTGTCGTTCAGATGGAACACCTGCAGGCCCGGCATGTTCCAGGTCGACAGAACGGCGCAGTCCCCGGTCGCCCCCCCCAACACGGCAAAGGTTTCTATCCCCTTCAGCGCTCCGATGTCCGTGCTGACGGCTTTTGCCGATCCGGGCTGGCCAGCGCCGTCCAGCACCGACGCCGTCAGGACACCCTGATGACTGTCAAAAAGGAATGCGCGCACGACAGTGCCACAGGATTGAAAAGCAATCGATCGTCCGGGGTCGAGATTGCTGAGGGGGATCGGCGCCGTCAGGCTCTGATGAGAAACATATCCGCTGCCGGGTGCCGAAACTGCACCCAGCGACAAGCTCATCACGTTGTTCAAATCGGCTTCCGAATAGACGAGCCGCGCGGTGCCGCCAGCGACGATCAGGGCCAAGCCGTCGCCAATCGCGCCCACACCAAGCACCTCTGCCGAATAGCTCTCCATCAAACTGATTTGCACCAAGACACCCCGAACGCTCCACCTTTGCAGGGTCGGCGGCAGCACGGGTCGGAGCGTGAAGACTTTCGGGCAGCACCATGACGGTTGGCTAAAATGCCGCTTTTTCGAACATCGGACCCATCCGGAAGAGGCCCAGCCGATTAACACTGTATTCAGCCCGACACGGCAGACTGACACCCGGGTGCGATATTGGATACAGATTTTGGGCGACATCACGGGAAACGGAACGGCGATCAGCGGCCTAGGCGGCGCGGCGGGGTATGGCGAAACCGCACTGCCCCGTGGCGACGATGTCGTGACGCAGGTGAATGTTGCCGCGGTCTTTGAAAGCGGCTTCACGATGGGCGGCGTTCACTATGATGCTGATGACCTGTTTATTTCGACTGATGGCCTGATCAGCTTCGGCTCTGCCGTATCCGGCGTGGCGGCCGATGCGTCCGCCATTGCAGCACCGTTCTTTGCGGTCTTCAACGGGGATGTGGATACACGGCTTGACGGCGAAGGCGCCGAAAGCGGCGGGGTCTGGCTCGACGTGGATGAGGTCCAGGATTGTGTCACGATCACTTGGGACCACGTCGGCTTTTACCGCCGTAACGCCACCAGGACCGACACGTTTCAAATGCAGCTTTTCGACCGGGGCAACGGCAGCTTTGACGTTGTCTATCGCTATCAGAACATCTCGTGGACCAGCGGCGATCTGCAGGGCGGCTGGGGTGGTCTTGGCGGCGTCGCGGCCCTGATCGGCCACCGGGTGTCGGCGAGCGGGGCCGCGACGATGCTTGCTGCTTCCGGGGATGAGACGGCAGAATTGGGTCTGGCCAATGCGATGGGCAACACCGGCGTTCAGGGGCTTTGGGTGTGGAGCTTTGTGGCACCCTCACTCATCATCGGCACGTCGGTTGCTGATGCGTTGCTTGGCACCCCGGCCGAGGACACGATGCGGGGCCTCGGCGGCAGCGATGTGCTTTCCGGCAGCGCCGGTGCGGATGTCCTTGACGGCGGCACCGGACATGATGTGGCCGACTATGGTGCCGCCAGCGCCGCCGTGAGGATCGACCTCGTTACCTTGTCAGCCAATCTCGGCTTTGCCGCGGGGGACACCTTTATCCTGATTGAGGCGTATGTTGGTTCAGGCTTTGCAGACAGTCTGCTTGGCGGTGCTGCCGCTGACGACTTTGCGGGCGGCAGCGGGGCGGATGTCCTGGATGGGCGGTCCGGCAATGACCAGCTCTATGGCGGAGCGGGCGCAGACCTGTTGCGGGGCGACGTGGGCACCGATCTGCTGGACGGCGGGACCGAGGACGACACGCTTTATGGCAACGGCGGGCGGGACGAGATTCTGGGGGGGGCTGGCAGGGACAGCCTGATCGGTGGCAGCGCAGAGGATACTCTTTACGGCGGCGACGACGCTGACTTTCTATACGGCGGCGGTCTTGCGGACGTCCAGTGGGGCGGTAGCGGAGAGGCAGACCGGGGAGACAGACTGACGGGCGGTCGCGGCCGGGATGAGTTGCATGGCGGGGCTGCCAGCGACACTTTGAACGGCGGTGCAGGCTTTGACACGGTTTTCGGCGATGACGGGGACGATCTTCTCTTCGGGCTTCTCGGCAACGACCACTTGTTCGGGTCCGCCGGAGCAGATCAGCTGAAAGGCGGCGCAGGCGACGACACGCTCGATGGCGGCTTGGGCAACGACACCGTGACTGGGGGAGACGGAGCCGATGCGTTTCGTTACACCGGAGCGATCGGCCAAGGCTCTGACTCGGTTACGGATTTTGACAATTCAGCGGGCGATCATCTGCTTTTCGGCATTGCCGGCGCGACAAAGGCGGATTTCAGCGTGACCTTCGTCACCCTGGCCGGCGCGGGGCGCGCTGGCGTGGCCGAAGCCTGTATCACCTATTTGCCGCTGAACCGATTGGTCTGGATTCTGGTCGATGGGGCCGATGAAGCTGCGATCCTGCTTCAATCGTCCATGAATTCCTTCGACCTGCTGTAATTCTCACCGAACGAGTTGCGGTAGTGCTGATCCAGCGCTTCTTCGACATCATCAAACCAAGTCAGCTTCCCATTCTCCAGCACTGCCCCCGACGTGCACATCGACCGGATCATCCGTTCCGAATGGGTGACCATGATCACGCCGCCCTTGGACATGCGGTCGTCAAACAGTATCTGGCTTTTCTGCCTGAACTGGGCATCGCCGACAGCGCTGACTTCGTCGATCAGATAGGTGTCAAAACGGATGCCCATCGACATGCCGAAGTTCAACCGCGCCCGCATCCCCGAGGAGTAATTGCGAACCGGTTCGTTGAAATTCATCCCCAGGTCGGCGAAGTCCGCTACGAAGTCCATCAGCTCGTCGGTGTCAACGCCGTAGACGCGGGCGATGAACTTGACGTTCTGGGCACCCGTGAGGTCGGGGTGAATGCAGCCCTGCAGGCCGATGGGCCACGAGATCGTGCCTGTCACCCGCACGCGGCCCGAGTCTGGGTTCAGGCTGCCGGCGATAATCGAAAGCAGAGTGGATTTCCCTGCCCCGTTGCGCCCCATCAATCCGACCCGGGAATGCGACGGAAACACAGCCGAGACGTCTTTGGCGACGTACTTGGGCCGACCGCGATAGTAATAGGCCTTGGTGATATGTTCGAGTTCGATCATTGTCCCTAGCGCCGGTCGCGCAGTGCATAATAGGTCAGCACCAGAACCGACCACAGCAGGAATCCGATCAGCGCCGTCAGGGCCGCCGTCAGCGGCCGGTTCGGGGCGGTCGCGGCCTCTGCCAGCGTCGGGGCCACATAGGTCGCCAGATACCTGGTCTTGTGCTGTGCGTCAGTCAGCGCCTGATCATGGGCGGCGAGTGCCGAAAGATAGGCCTGCTGGGCAAAGTCCTGCTCGACCTTCAGCTTTTCGAAATCGGCCATAAGCTTGGCAAAGCCCGGCGAGTTGCTGTCGGAAGTGGCGCCAACCTTGGCCTGCTCTTCTTCGATGCGGTTGCGAATGACGTCCAGACGACGTTTCAGCTGAGCAAGGCGCGAGTCGGTCTCGGGCACGGTTCCCGCCATCATATCGAGATCAATCTGCGCACTGGCCAGCTGCTGGTTCAGGGTCGAGACGACAGACAACTGACTGGCCACGACATTCGACGGGTCAACGATGTTGTTCTTCACCTGATAATCCAGCACAGCCAGCCGCGCCTCGGTCAGCTTCTGTTCGGTCGCGGCAAGTGCTTCCTTGCTGTAGCGGGTCGTGTCGTCCTGGGCAGTCTTACTCAAAACGTTGATAATATTGGTAGATTCGTCAAGAACACCTTTGGCGATCCGTTGGGCGTCCAGCGGATCAAAGGCAAAGATCCGCAGGTTCATCAGGCCAGTGCTGTTGTCATAATTGATCAGCACCATGCGCTGCCAATAGTCGACCAGATCCTCGATCGTACCGTCGGAGTTGAAGGCGTTGAGGGGGTCATTGCCAGCCTTTGACCAAATCGTTTTCAAATCCAGCTCCGCATCGAGCTTGTCGACGAGTTCCTGGCTGATGATGAACTGGTTGAGGATGTCCATATCTTTCGAACCGGACTGCGTACCGCCGCCCAGGGCCCCGAGGAAATCAAAGGTCGAGGGCGCCTCTTCGGTGCGGCTGCCAAAACCGACATTGCTTTCATACTGGTCGGCGGCGCGCGTCCACAAATACCACGAATAGCTGATCGTCGGCACGATGACGCACAGGATGAAAAGGGCGATGACGCCGTAATGACGAGGCCGCATCTGGGCCGGGCCCACTGTGGGAGCCGCGGCATAGTTGATGGCATCACCCGACTTGACGCCGCGCGCCGGGCGTCTTTCGGCCCGGGTTGCCAGCACCGCCCGGCGACGGCCCCCAGCGCCCGGAGTCTGATCAAAGTCGTCGTCGTAGGCGATCACCGCGGGTTCCGTCGTCCGCATCACCTCTGCAGGGGCCGGTACGGGGGCAGAGTGCACGAACTCGGTCCTTTCGCCCATCTCCTTGGCCAAAGGCGGTGCACCGTGTGGGTAAGTCGTGGGTTTGATGTCGGCCAATGACAACTGCAGCCTGCGCAAGGCGGCACCGGACGGCGCCCGGTCCGTCGATTCCAGCTGTGAAGGCTCCATCGTCGGCTGGCTTTCGGTGGCGGCACCAGACCCGGACCGTGCCTCAGCCAATGCAGCCCGGGCCTTGGCCCTGATGCCTGCCCGCGGGCCGCCAGTTCCGATCAGCCTGCCGGTTGCACGGCCTGACTTGGGCTCACTTCCGTCGGCACTCTCGCTCAGCGCGGCCGACCTCTTGCGAGCGCCCCGCAATGTCAGGGGGGCTGCACGGCGTCTGCTCATCATCGTCAGGCGGGCTGCGTCTTCGCTTGCCGCGATCTCGTCAGCAGCGTCAGCTTCCGCACTCGATCGCGTTTCGGCTGAAGATTGCGCGGCAGTAGCGTCGGCAGCGCTGGGATCTGGCTTGATTGAAGGGGGGGTCAAGTAGGTTCTTCCAGTTGCGCGCAGCAGTTTGCGCCTGACTTCACTTGCTGATAGAAGGATAGCTCAGATCGGCAAGGGGCTTCAAGCGCCGAGTAGCAGCGCCCGCGCTCAATCCAGTCCATGTCAGATGAATTCACGGAAGAAATGCTAGAAACCGCCGCCGCTCCCAGCGAATTCTCGCCACCCCGCCCGCCACAAGAGCCGAAGTCCCGGCGATTTCGGACGGTGCGCGTGGTCATGGCACTCATCCTGCGCGAGATCGGGTCACGCGACAGCCGCTCCAGCCTTGGGTTTCTGTGGTCGATCATCGACCCGATTGCGACGGTGGTGATCCTTTCCCTGGCGTTTTCGCTCTTCATGCGAACCCCGCGCCTC
Organism: Rhodobacterales bacterium; assembly: GCA_031361245.1. Classification (GTDB taxonomy): domain Bacteria; phylum Pseudomonadota; class Alphaproteobacteria; order Rhodobacterales; family Rhodobacteraceae; genus Stagnihabitans. Next base: position 3,061 of record JANMCI010000499.1, on the reverse strand, counting down.
GGCACCAACTTCCCGCTCTTTTACATAACCGGGATCCTGCCCTATCATATTTACAGCCAGATCAGCAATCGGGTCTCGGGTTCGATCCGCTTTTCGCGCCAGCTCCTTGGCTTTCCGTCTGTCACGGTCATGGACGCATTGATGGCGCGGTTCTTGCTGAATTCCTTTATCAATGTGGTCGTTTTCATCGTGCTTTCGTACGGCGTGATTCACTATTACGACTTGCGAATCAACGTCCTGATCGAGCCCATCACGATTGCCTTGTTGATGGCTTTCTCCTTGGCGATCGGAATTGGCACGTTCAATTCGGTCCTTTTCATTATGTTTCCGGCCTATGAGTATGTCTGGAACATGTTGACCCGACCCTTGTCGATTGCGTCCGGGGTCCTGATCCTGATCGAGGACATGCCGGACTGGCTCTTCAACCTTCTTTGGTGGAACCCCGCCGCGCACTTTGTGGCCGAGATGCGCCACGGATTCTATCCGTTCTATGACACCAGCTGGGTTTCGGTCTTCTACGTGTTCATGGTGTCAGCGATTGCCTTTGTTTTGGGGCTGATCACGCTTCAGCGCTATGTCTATGACGCGCTGGACCGCTGAACCGGGCCAGCTTGGCTGACGCTGTCGACGGTGCCCTCGTTCAGCGGCCGATGCTCACATAACGCTCAAACCCGGCTTCGCTCGCCTCTTTGTCTGAATAGACATTGCGCAGATCCGCCATCCGCGGCGTGTTCATCTTGCGCACGATGCGATTGAGGTCGAGGCCGCGGAATTCGTTCCACTCGGTCAGGATCACCACCACATCGGCACCCTGCGTCGCCTGATAGGCATTGTCAGTCCATTTGACGCCCGGCAGCAAAGCCTCGCCCTCGCGTCGGCCCTGAGGGTCGGCAACCCGGACCTTGGCGCCAAAACCCACCAATGCGGGCACAATGGTCAGACTTGGTGCGTCACGCATGTCATCGGTGTTCGGTTTGAAGGTCACACCCAGAACGGCGATGGTCTTGCCGTTGACCTGTCCGTCCAGCAGGTCGATGATCTTGTCAATCATCCGGCGTTTGACCTCTTCATTGACCTTGATCACCGTCTCGGTGATCTGCATGGGTACGGCATGGTCTTGGCCGATCCGGGCCAAAGCCTTGGTGTCCTTGGGAAAACACGATCCTCCATAGCCCGGACCGGCATGCAGAAACTTGTTTCCGATGCGGCCATCCAGACCCATGCCCTTGGCCACGTCCTTGATGTCGGCACCGACGCGCTCGCACAGCGATGCGATTTCATTGATGAACGTGATCTTGGTGGCCAGAAAGGCATTTGCGGCGTATTTGATCATCTCCGCGCTTTCAAGGCCGGTAAACACCACCGGGAATTCGCGCAGGAACAGCGGCCGATAAATGTCGGACATCACCTTGCGGGCGCGGGGGCTGTCCAGACCGACAACCACCCGGTCGGGCCGCATGAAGTCGTCGATGGCGGCGCCTTCCCGCAGGAATTCGGGGTTTGAGGCCACGTCGAATTCGTGACTGGTCGCGGCAGCCACGGCCTCGGCCACTTTTCGGTTGGTCCCGACCGGCACGGTCGATTTGGTCACAATGACGGCGTACCCTGTCAAGGCTTCGCCAATTTCACTGGCCGCCGACATCACATAAGTCAGATCCGCATGGCCATCGCCGCGCCGTGTCGGCGTACCCACCGCAATGAAGACGGCATCAGCACCCGACACCGCCTCGGCCAGATCCAGCGTGAAGGTCAGCCGTCCCGATTTGACGTTCTTTGCCATCAGGTCCGCAAGGCCCGGCTCAAAGATCGGAACCTCGCCCGCCTTCAGCAGCGCGACCTTGTCGGGGTTCTTGTCCACGCAAACCACGTCATGTCCAAAGTCCGAAAAGCAGACGCCGGAAACCAGACCCACATAACCCGTCCCGATCATTGCAATCTTCATTATATGCCCGCCTAAACTGAGACCCTGTCCTATGTCTGCCCCTGTCTAATCCATGTCGGGCAAGGCATGGAACCGGTTTTCCGGTCTCGCGCACGAAAATCGCAGAACTGGGCATGTCAGCCAATGCGAAGGGGCGGCCCGCAGACCGCCCCCCCCAATACTCCATCAGGGGCTGCCTTAGAGCAGCGGATCCAGCACCATCGAATTGACCCCGATCCCGATCACCGACGACGTGCCGCCCACGCTCATCCAGCCGCGCGGGGCCAACAGTGTCGTGGTTGAGGGCAGATCAGTAGTGATCGTGCCGCTGGCCGTAGCCCCGGAGATCAGGTTGGTCGCCATCCACGCCACGCTTTGCGTTGTACCCTTCGGGCTGTACAGCGACAACTCGTACAACGCCGTTCGATCCGTCGTTGGCACGGCGAAGGCCGCGCCGAGGTCGGTCTTGGTGCAGGTGCCCGTCGCGTCGTTCGTCATGATCTGGATGTTGGCGTCGGCGGCATCCCAGCCCATGCAGATGCAGTTGAGCGTGGTCGAGGGCTCGACATCCGTCGGGGCGGAAGTGACATTGGCCAGACCAAAGAAAGCCCGGTTGGTGGTCGTGGCCACCCCCGTCGCCGGCCCCCAGCGCCCGACAAAGGCAAAGCCGCCCAGACCGGCACTCGGTCCGCCCGCGCTGACCACGGTCGATACGCCTCTGAACCCGGCGATTGCCGTGGTTGCTGCGACGGTCACAAGATATTCCAGCCGAGGGGTATAGGTGACAAGGTTCGTGGTGGCGATTGATGCCGCCGTAGCCGTGCCAACCGCCGTCGGGCCGTTGCCGCCGATGACCGAGAATACGGTCTGGGTGGCCTGAGCCTTCCAGACGATCGGCGACGATCTGTTGAGCGAGGTCTGCAGATCGCGGAGCACGCCATCCTGAGACACAAAGGCCGGCAGAGTCCGTCCCGCATCACCGCGCCCCACCAGCACCGCTCCGCCTGCAGCGGGCGTGGTGAAGCTTGCTGCCGTGGGCAGACGAAGCTGGTTGTTTTCAACCAGAATCTCCGAGGCTCCCGCGAAAGTCCCGGCGCTGTTGAACTGCAATTGGGTGGTTGACCCGCCCGGCGCTCCACT
>JANMCI010000337.1:0-7855 GCA_031361245.1 Rhodobacterales bacterium | reverse complement strand
GGCTATATCATCGGGCAAGTGATCGAGGTCAATGGCGGGCAGCTGATGCCGTAAACGGCGGCCCCTGCGGGCCACCGGCGCCCAGTGGACCTTGGTGATGACGGCTCCAGTAGAGCCTTCACCGGTCCGATTGCCAGAGCCAGGGGGGCGGTCAGGCGCGTCCCCGGTATGCTTTGGGCATATCGGGGAAGAGAAGAAGTGTCGCAGAGGTTAGCTCAGGGTTAATTTTCCTGAGCCACACCCCTGAAATCACACGGATTTCTTTTTGTCCCACATGTGGACAGCTTCAGGCCCCCTTGGCTTCGTCCGCCTCATAAGCCTCGATGATCCGTCCGACCAGCGGGTGGCGAACGACGTCCTTCGAGGTGAAGTAGTTGAAGGTGACGCCCTTGACCCCGGCCAGAATCCGCTCGGCATCCTGCAGGCCCGAGGTGGTGCCGCGCGGCAGGTCGACCTGAGTGCGGTCGCCGGTGATGACCATGCGGCTGCCCTCGCCCAGACGGGTCAGGAACATCTTCATCTGCATCTGGGTGGCGTTTTGCGCCTCGTCCAGCACGATGAAGGCATTGGACAACGTTCTGCCACGCATGAAGGCCAGAGGGGCGATTTCGATGCGCTTTTCCTCGATCAGCTTTTGAACCTGCTTGCCCGGCAGAAAGTCGTTCAGCGCGTCGTAAAGCGGCTGCATGTAGGGGTCGACCTTCTCTTTCATGTCGCCCGGCAGAAAGCCCAGTCTCTCGCCCGCCTCGACAGCGGGACGGGCCAGGATTATCTTTTCGACGGCCCCCGAGATGAACATCGTCACGCCGACGGCGACGGCCAGATAGGTCTTGCCGGTGCCCGCAGGCCCGATGCCAAAGCCCATTTCGTTGGCAAAGAGGTTGGCGACATAGTTCTTTTGCGCCTCGGTCCGCGGCTCGACCCCGCGTTTGCGGGTGCGCAGTTCCGACGGCGCGCCGTGGAACATCTCGATCTGTTCGCTGTCTGGTCGCAGGTCGCTTGTCATGGGTCGCCCGAGCCTGATTGCACCATCGACATCGCCCGCCGACACGCCGCGGCCGGCTTCGAGCCGCGCATAAAGCCCGCGCAGCACCGCCGCCGCCTGTTCGCGCGCCGATTTGTCGCCGATCACAGCCAGACGGTTTCCCCGTCGCAGAACGTGAACCCCCATCTGGTGCTCGACCTGAGCAAGGTTGCGGTCAAACTCGCCGCACAGGTCAATCAACAACCGATTGTCAGGAAATTCGAGCGTGGTTTCCACAACTTCTTCGGGACGGGTCGGGGGGGTCAGCGCGCTGATGCCCAATGGGCTCTCCTTATAAGCAGGGTCTGGCAGGACAAGATGCAGTTGAGAGTGTGGTCTTAGGTACAAAGTCTGTGCCTCATACGGCTTTCTGGCAAGCACGATCTGCAACTTTGTTCACTCTGTTCAAGATGGGTGTGGTTTCGATGACATATTCATCGAAGCAACGCAAAAGGCCGCAGGAATTCCTGCGGCCCCGTCGCGATCGAGGTGTGGCTTACTGGGTAACGTGGCTACCCGGAACCGAGTCGCGCAGGCCCGGCGATTGGGACTGGTAGTTGCCCAGCACCGTGCCCGGGGGATAGAGGCCGTTGCAGATCGGCAAACCGGTAACCGGGTCGAACCGGCGGCCCGAGTACCCTTCGAGCCCGTCGTCGATGATCCAGCCCTGACAGCCGTCAGGATCATAGGCGATGGCGGCATTGCCGTTGTTCAACACGCCGGCATCTCTGCCGGTGTCATAGGCGGTTGCAATCACTTCGTTCGGGCCGGCGCTGTACGGATGAAGCCCGGATTCGCAGCCCGACAGCACGAAGGCGGCTGCCACGAGGCCTGGAATTGATACTGATTTGATCATTTGGGTTACCACCTGTAGCAAACGACTTCGACGCGACGGTTCTTCTGCATTCCGGCAGCTGTTCCGTTGGTCGCAATGGGCTGACGCTCGCCAAAGCCGGTCTCGCGTTCCACCACGGCGCCGACCGAGCGGGCGACATTGGCCACAGCCTTTGCGCGACGGTCCGACAAGCGCATGTTGTAGTCATCCGAGGCGCGGCTGTCGGTGTGGCCATAGATGGCGTAACCGAAGGCGTCGGATTTGCCGAAGAAGTCGGCCAGGCGACGACGACCCGAGGTGGTCAGTTGCGCAGAGTCGGTGGCAAACAGTGTATCGGTGTTTTCCACGAGGCAGGTGTTGCGCTTGAGGCAGACCGGTTTGCCGGTCTTGGGGTTGACGCGGTCAAGCATGTAGCCTTCCAGACCGCCATCGGCCCACCAGTGCATGCAGCCGTCATCATCGACCCAGATGCCCCATTCGATCTTTCCGGCGACGGTTGGCGCCTGCTGCGCCATCGCCATGCTTGCCCCGAAAAGGCCGGCAGCCAGGGCCGTTGCCCCAAGAGCCAATTTCAGGGACCTGGACAATAGTTTCACAGCCAAAGCCTCCTTTTACGCCACGAACACAACTTTGACACAGAGATGCCGCTGAGCTACCTCGAAGTAAAGCAAAATCTGGTAGGACAGCGAGTCTGTCCACACCAATTGTTGGCCCGACGGAACCAAAATGATCTGGCGCCAATCATTGATCACCAGACAGAAACGTCCTGCCAAAATCGGCTAAACTGAAATCCTCACGCCCGCCAAGGAGTTGGAGGACGAAGCTGAAATCCGGACGCGGACCATCTCGCCCACCGACCCTTGCGAATCATCGACATGGACGGCGTGAAGGTGGTCGGATTTGCCGACCATCTGGCCTGCCATGCGTCCGGGCTTTTCGTAAAGAACCGACACTTCGCGCCCGACCATGGCATCCTGCGCGTGGCGCTGCTGCGAGGTGACCAGCGCCTGAATGTCGTGCAGGCGGGCGTCGGCCACCTCGGTCGCCACTTCGGCCCGCTCGGCTGCAGGGGTGCCGGGGCGGGGCGAGTATTTGAAGCTGTAGGCCATCCCGAACCCCACGGCGCGGATCAGCTCCAGCGTGGCCTGGTGGTCAGCGTCGGTTTCGCCGGGAAACCCGGCGATGAAGTCAGACGACAGCAGGATGTCGGGGCGGGCGGCCCGGACCCGCTCGATCAGCCGCAGATATTGCGCGGCGGTATGCTTGCGGTTCATCGCCTTCAGCACCCGGTCGGAGCCCGATTGCACCGGCAGATGCAGATAAGGCATGAGCTTAGGCTCGTCGCCATGGGCGGCAATCAGGTCGTCTTCCATGTCACCCGGATGGCTGGTGGTGTAACGGATGCGCGCCAGACCGTCGATGCGGGCCAGTTCGCGGATCAGCCGGGCAAGGCCGTGGCCGGCCGCGTGATAGGCGTTGACGTTCTGGCCCAGCAGCGTGATGTCGCGCACGCCCTTGTCAACCAGCCCCTGCGCCTCGGTCAGAATGCGGTCAAGGGGGCGCGACACCTCGGAGCCCCGGGTATAAGGCACCACGCAAAAGGCGCAGAACTTGTCGCAGCCTTCCTGCACGGTCAGGAACGCCGAAGGGCCACGAATCGACCGGGGCTGGGGCAAAAGGTCGAACTTGTCCTCGACCGGGAAATCCGTGTCGGTGGTCTTGCCTATGCCCCGCACCATCTCGGGCAGGCGGTGATAGGCTTGCGGGCCGACGACCAGATCGACCAAGGGCATCCGCCGCTTGATCTCGTCCCCCTCGGCCTGCGCCACGCAGCCCGCCACCCCGATCTTCAGATCCGGCCGTGCCGCCTTGAGCGGGCGCAGCCGACCCAGATCCGAGAACAGCTTTTCCGAGGCTTTTTCGCGGATATGGCAGGTGTTCAGCAGCACCATGTCGGCGTCTTCGATCACCTCGGTCGTGACATAGCCCTCGCCGCCCATGGCCTCGACCATGCGCTCGCTGTCATAGACATTCATCTGACAGCCATAGGTCTTGATGAAAAGCTTCTTGGGTGTGGTCATGACATCCTCTGGCCCGCGACTTATGCCAAAACCGCGGAGGCTGCAACGACGGGTGGTCTTGCGGTCGGGAATTGCTTATCCTCTTCAGGCACCGATATCAAAGCCTGTGGGACCCCGATGAGATACGCCTCGCTTGACCAGTTTCTGAAGGAGGGGGCCGGCGCGCTGGCCAAGGGGCCGGTCGCGATCGTGATGGCCGAGGACGCGGTCGAGATCGACACGACACTGCAGCACAATCTGGACGCCGGTTTCGTGCAGGTCGTTCTGCTGGCCCATGACGGCATTGCGATTGCGCCCGAACTGGAGGCAAAGATCCATCGTGTGACCTTTGACACCCATGCCGACAGCGCCATGGTCACGGCCGTGAACCGGATGATCAAGGCGGCCCCCGGCATCTGGCTTTATTACTGCTACAACGCCGAATACCTGTTCCACCCGTTCTGCGAAACCCGCAACATCCGCGAAATGCTGACGTTTCACGCCGAAGAGCGGCGCGACGCGATGCTGAGCTATGTCATCGACCTTTATGCCGAAGATCTGGATCGCTTTCCCAATGCCGTCTCGCTGGAAGATGCCAATCTGGACCGCTCCGGCTATTACGCGCTGGGGCGCCCGGATGTGGCCAATCACAACCATCCCAAAGAGCGGCAGCTCGATTTTTATGGTGGACTGCGCTGGCGGTTCGAGGAGCATATTCCCGTGGCACGGCGCAAGATCGACCGGATCGCGCTGTTCCGTGCCAAGCCCGATCTGGAATTGCGGCCCGACTTCACCTTTAGCGACGAGGAATACAACACCTACGCCTGCCCGTGGCACCACAACATCACCACCGCCATCGCCTCGTTCCGCACCGCCAAGGCGCTGCGCAGCAATGCGGGCTCGAAGTTCGACATCCAGTCGTTCCGCTGGCACAACTCGACCCGCTTTGAATGGCACAGCCAGCAACTGATGGATCTGGGCCTGATGGAGCCGGGGCAGTGGTTCTGAGCGGTCATCGTCCGAGGTGACCTTTTGACAGGGCGGCACGGGCAGAGTATGGCGTCTCAAACCGCTTTGAGCCGCGAAAGGCCGCGCCGACATGGAATACCCGGAACAAAGCCTGCAAGGGCTGTTCGTTGATCTGCACCGCTCGGGCCTGTGGCCGGATCAAAAGGCAATATCGGATTCAATCCTGACCGCGCCGGCCGCAGAGATTGTGGCGGCGTATCAGACCGAAAGTGCTGCGGCTCCGGTGGATCTGGCACGGTTCTATGCCCGTTTCTTCAAGCCGGCACGGGGGGCGGGTGACAGCTACCGCACCGACCCCACCCACGGCCCCCAGGCCCATCTGGCCGCGATCTGGCCGCATCTGACGCGGCCCGCCGACGATCCGGCAGAGCGCTCCAGCCGGGTGGCCCTGCCGCACCCCTATGTCGTGGTCGGCGGACGGTTTCAGGAAGCCTATTACTGGGACAGCTATTTCACCCAGCTTGGCCTTTTGAAATCAGGGCAACATGGCCTTGTGCGCAACATGCTGGACAACTTCGCTCATGCCATCGTCACCTTCGGCCATATCCCCAACGGCTTTCGCGCGTATTTTCTGACCCGTTCGCAGCCGCCGTTCTTTGCTGCGATGGTGCAGGATTACGGCCGCGCCACCGGCAATCTGGCGGCTGCCTATGCCGCCTATCTGCCGGCGATGGAGGCGGAATACCGCTATTTCACCACCTCGGCGCATACCGTCGGCGGACTGGCGCGGTATTGGGACGAGGCGTCGGGCCCGCGGGTCGAGATGTATGGCCACGATCTGGACTGGCTCCGGTTCGCCAAGGACCACCCCGACTATTTCCGCAACCTGCGCGCGGCCTGCGAAAGCGGGTGGGATTTCTCGTCGCGCTGGATGGCGGACCCCGCCGACATCGGCACCATCCGCACGACCGACTTCTGGGCGGTGGATCTGAACTGCCTTTTGTTGCGCTATGAAGAGATCTTGGCCGAAGCGAGCGGGAACGCCGCCCATGGCCGTGCCGCCGATGCCCGGCGCAAGGCGATTGCCGAGCGGTTCTTCGATCCGGCGCGGGGCTATTTCTTTGACGTCGAGATTGCCACGGGCCTGCCTTCGCCGCGCACCACGGCGGCGGGGATGTTTGCGCTTTATGCTGGCGCGGCCAGTCCCGATCAGGCGCTCCGCTCGGTGGCGTGGATGCAGGCGCATCTGCTGGCCACGGGCGGGCTTTTGACCACCGACATCACCAATGGCCAGCAATGGGACAGCCCCAACGGCTGGGCGCCGCTGAACTGGATCGCCGTGCAGGGCCTGCGCCGCTACGGCTTTGACGATCTGGCCGAGGATCTGCGCCGCCGCTGGCTGGCAACCTGCGACGCGGTCTTTCATGCCAGTGGCAAGTTCGTCGAGAAATACAATGTCCTCGACCCGCTCGCGGCCAGTGGCGGCGGCGAGTATGCGCTGCAGGACGGGTTCGGCTGGTCGAATGGTGTCTATCTCGACCTTGCCGATTAGGGTGGTCTGATCACCAAAGCGTGAGCAGGGGTCCGGGCTGAAACTTCTGCGCCCGCCGCCCCGTTCTTCCATCAACGGCCGGATGATCCGCGCCGACATTTGGGAGACTGTCATGAAAATCTCGACCCTCTTCGCCTCGACCGCCCTTGCCCTGTCGCTGCTCGCAGCACCGGCCTTTGCCGAAAACCCGATGGTGGGTGGTGCGCCGATGTATGAGACCAAGAACATCGTGGAAAACGCCCTGAATTCCGCCGATCACACCACGCTGGTCGCCGCCGTCAAGGCCGCCGGGCTGGTCGAAACGCTGATGGGTCCGGGACCGTTCACCGTGTTCGCGCCGACCAATGACGCCTTTGCCGCCTTGCCGGCCGGCACGGTGGACACGCTGCTCATGGCCGAAAACAAGGATATGCTGATCAAGGTGCTGACCGCCCATGTCGTCGCGGGCAAATGGTCGGGGGCTGACCTGATGGCCAAGGCCAAGGCGTCGCCCGACGGGTTCTACAACTTCAACGCCGTCTCGGGCGATGCTTTGTCGGCCTTTGTGCGCGGCGGGAACCTCTACATTCTTGACGAGTCGGGCAACGCGTCGCAGGTGACCGTTGGCGATGTTAACCAGTCGAATGGCGTGATCCATGTGGTGAACGCCGTGCTTGTGCCGAAGTGACCTGACACTGACCCCCGCTTCATGCTCCCAATAGTGCGGCGGGGCGGCATAAACGGGCATCGGTGCACACGTGCACCGGTGCCTTTTTCACACCTCAGGGCGCGATGGTGCCGATCCGCAGGTAGATGAAGTTGCCGGTCGGCAGGTAAGACCCCCCCGCCACCAGCACTTCGGTATCGGAAATCGGCTCGATCACCGGAAAGATCGACCGGGCCATGCCAAAGGGCAGCTCCTGCGGCCGGAAATTGCGCGCCTCGGTGTCGCCGACCCAGACGCGGACGATCTGCGGGGTCTGGCTTGCCATCACAAAGCGGCCATCCGGCAGGGCGGCGGCGTAAGGGGCCTTGGAGAACTCGATATCCTCGGCTGCCCAGACATTGTCTGCGGACATCGGGTACACATTGTTGTCCTGCAACCCGTCATAGTCGGCACTGGTCCACGGGCCCCGAAAGTCCTGTCCCGTCCAGTCCCAGTCGCCAGGATCATTGGCGATGACCATCGGGCTTTTCCTCTTGCCCAGTTCCTCGACCACAAAGCCCACCCGGTCGTTCGGCAACAAGAAGGGCTGCGGCATGCCGCCGCCGCTGGCGTCGGTCGCCGGCATCCGGGGGCCTTCCAGATAGTTGCGGTGGATGATCACCCCGGTAAAGCGTTCCTCATTGCGGTTCACCCAGCTTGCCCCGCCATCGTAACTTGCGATGAACGCAACGGCGCGGCCATAGTCGTTGCGGCGGCTGGCTTTCCTGGC